>NZ_JBFAAE010000068.1:0-49109 GCF_040639575.1 Streptosporangium sp. NPDC023825
GTCTGCCTGGCCGACTGAGCGGCGCCTGGCACGCCGGGGATAACGCGCCTCATCCCAAGTTCACGTCCCGGGTTTCCTCGTCGGGTGCGACTTGGGGTGCCGGTAAGAACGCTGTCATGAGCCCCAAACCAGGGTGATCTTGTTTTGTTGCCTGTTTCGTTAATGCTGAGCGGTCATGGCGCGCGCTCCGACAGACATCGACGAACTGGTCGAGCACTGGACGATCCTGGACGAGGAACGTGATCTGATCACGGGAGAACGTGGTGGACCGGCGAAGGTCGCCGCGTTGTTGGCGACGTGCGGGGTCGAGGTGAAGCGACGCGTCGGCGGACTTGAGGAGGCGCAGCGCGAGCGGCTACTCACAGCGTTTGCGGGGTAGTTCCTGATCCTCCGCCGGGGTCGGCCCGATGGGCAGGATGCAGGACCTGGTCCTGCAGAGGCTGTCGAAGCTCGGCTTCCTCGGGGGTGAGCGGATCGTCCGGGCGCCGGATGCGGGCTCGACGGGGGCGAGGGATGTCGTCGGCGTCGTGGATGCCGGCGAAATCGGCGTGCGCCTGGGTGACGGCCTCGGGGTAGGCCTCCTGCTTCTCGTGCTCGGCGAGCGCGCGGTAGATGCTCGCGACGCTGGGGGCCTGACCCTTGCGCTTGCCGGTGGGGATGATCAGGTCGGGCTGGATCTGCTCGACCGACTCACCGTTCGCGCGGCGCCGGAGCACGGTGTGCAGCATGTCGTCGGTGATGACGGGTGGCCGGCCGCCATGCTTGCCTTTGCGGGCCGCTGCGTCGAGTCCTTCGAGGGTCGACTCGCGGATGTTCTCGCGCTCGGTCTCGGCCATCGCCGCGAAGAAGGCGAATAGCAGGCGGCCGGGCCCGCTGGGGTCGTACATGCCGGGCAGGGGTCCGGCGAGCATTTCCAGGACCAGGCCGTGGACGGTGAGGTGGTCGGCGAGGGCGGTGAGTTCGGCGGCGTCGCGGCCCAGGCGCTTCATCTCGTAGACGGTGAAGATGACCCGGCAGTGCGGGGCGTGGGCCTTGATCTGGCGGGCCGGCGCGAGCGCGGCTTCGAACTGGGGCCGGACGCGCACCCGCGTGCTGATCTTCTCGGAGAAGATCTTCTCGCGGCCGATGCCGTGCGCTGACAGCGTGTCCAGTTGCGATTGCAGCTCCTGAGTGAGCGAGCTACACCGTGCGTAGCCGATGCGGATGTCGGCGGTCGGGGTGTCCGGCGCGAGGGCGGGCGGGACCGGGGTGCCGGGGCGCCACGGCTGGCCGGGTCCACGGTCGGCGGGTGTGGGCACGCGCAGGAGCTTGGCCAGGCGGCCCACCTTGGTGAAGCGGCCGGTGTGGTAGGTGCCGGCGACCGCGCCGGAGCGCGCGCGGCACGGCGAGCCGGGCTCGGCCGTGCAGCGCGGGCAGGGGTGGCGCTCGATGTCGTCGGCGTCGCTCGGGACAGTCTCTTGAGGGACGGCCATGTCTGCGGATGCTGTCGCAAACGATTCTCAGAAGTACTCCGAACCCATCTTTGCGTGAGAACGGGTTCTGCGAACCGATTCAGGACTTCGCGATCTCTGGACCACCCTTTTTGATCTTGCTCTGAGAATGGAGCGTTTCCGAGAACCCGAGGTACACGGCTTCTGTGCTACACCAACACGCTGAAACTTCTTTAGGTTGGCGCGTAATGATGGGCTCGCTCGACACATAGGAGGCATGTCTGTATTTCGTGCTGACTAAGGAATCACTCATGGGAACCGCTCGTGCCTGACGAACGGCTGGCCAGATTCGAGGCCGTCTACCGGGAGACATATGGCCAGATCACAGCGTATGCCGTGCGCCGCTGCGACTCGCCGCAGGATGCTGCGGACGTGGTGGCGGAGACCTTCACGATCGCCTGGCGGCGGATGGACGATCTGCCGTCAGGGGAAGAGGCCACGTTATGGCTCTACGGCGTGGCACGCAACGTGCTGGCCAACCACCACCGTAGCGAGAGTCGCCGCAAGGCCCGCAGCGCCGAGCTCGATGTAAAGATGGCCGACCGTTACGCCGATTCTCCCGATAGCAGGCTCCAACGGGAAGCGATCGCCCAGATCTTTCGGGCCCTGCCCGACGGCGACCGGGAATTGCTGGCGCTGGTCGCCTGGGAGGGCCTCGACCACAAGGACATCGCCACGGCGCTGGGCCTGTCGCGCAACGTCGTACGCGTCAGGCTCCACCGCGCTCGCCGGCGCTTTTCCCGCGCGCTGACCGAGGCGGGCATCCGTTCAACCCCGGAAAGCCGGCTTGCCCCGGCGGAGAGGTCGCTGTGAAGAACACCGACGAGATCGACGCCATGACGAGGGCGCTGGCCCGGGTCGCGCCCGGACAGCCGGGAGGCCACCCTTCCGACGCGGAGGCACAAACGCTACTCATCTTGATCACAGCTGAGGACCCCGCCACAGCCGCTCCCCAAACGCGTCCTGTCCGTCCCCAGGGTGTCCGGCGCCTGCCGTGGCGGGCAGGTGCCGTCGGGCGCCACGGCCGGCTCCTGCCGGTGCTGGGCATGGCGGTCGCCGCCGCAGCGGCCGTCGCCGTGATCGTTACCAACCTGGTTCCGCCCGCCGCCACGCCGCTCTCGGGCAGGGACGTCCTACTCATGGCCGCGGCCAGCGCCGAGCACATCCCCCAGGGCACGGGGACCTATTGGCACATCACACGTACATTCCAGGGCCCGGACGGGCCCCAGATGCAGGAGAGCTGGACCACCCGCGACGGCCACCGCTGGTCCAGGAACGAGCCGTACGCCGCTCCCGGCGCCGTCGTCGAGGACCCGGCCCCGTTCAGGCTCATGGGCGCCGAGATCGGTTTCGAGGAGCTCGAAGGGCTTCCATCGGATCCGGAGAAGCTGAAGGAGCGCATCGCCGGGCTTCCCCGGAATGACAGCGCCATGTTCCCCGCCGATCGGCAAGGCGAGCTCGTCTCCCCGCTGATCACCCTGATCACGGAGCTGCCGACGCCGGCGCAGGTCCGTTCGGCGGCATTCGAGGCCCTCGCCGCGACGCCGGGGGTCAAGAACGCGGGGCCGGTCGAGGGCGGGCAGGAACTGCTGATCTCGCTCTCCGGGAGCCTGGAGATCAAGATGGTCGTCGATCCCGAGGCCGCCCGGGTGGTGCGTGCCAACATCTTGCTGACCGCCGAAGGGGGCGGGACGATAAGCGACTCCTACACCTCGGTGACCACCGAGTGGACGGACGAACTCCCGCGGTGAAAACCCCGCTGGACGGGCCGGGGTACTTGTCGAGCAGGACATGGGCGCGGTCGTAGCCGAGGCGGGCGCGGGCGGTGTGCGGGCCGCAGGAAAGGCAGCGGCCCCTGACCAACGATCGAACCCCCTTAAACGCCGGATTTCGGTCCGACAGTACTGATCCCCGAGATCCCGGGAGCAGTCAGCGGATGCTCGATCGCCACCGCCCTATCCCTGGAAGGCTCCTTCGAGGCCCGCGACCCTCGACGTTTCCTCGCCCGCGTCTTCACGCCCGAGGCCGCTACGTAGACGAATCCCCACCACGGCAGGTGATCACGACCGGCGTGAGAATGGCACAATTCACCACGTAATTAATCATATTGATGCAAACCGATCGAGATCCTCACCCGCCATCAGGCGGCGGCTCAGTTCGCGGCCCGGACACTGCGCGAGTTCTACGACCTCAACCAGCGCACCCGCGACTCCATCGCGACCACCTGCACCCAAGTGCTCGCCTTCATGCTGTCGCCGGACATCGTCACCGCGCTCACGCCGCGCACCCATGATGATGAGTTCCGCATTGTCGACTTCCTGCACTCGCGCGACACGCTCTATCTGGTCGCCTCGGCGGAGGCGGGCAGTACGATCCCGCCGCTGCTGTGCGCGCTGCTGGCCGAGCTCAAACATGAGGCGGTGCTGATCGGCTCGACCTCTCCGGCGGGGCGCCTGGATCCGCCGCTGAGCATGGAGCTCGATGAGGTCGCCAACGTCACACCCATTCCCATTCCGTCGTGGGCGTCGTACGCGGCGGGCTCCGGGATCCGGCTCGGCCTGTACTCGCAGTCCTGGGCACAGCCGATCCGGCTGCCCGGGGTGATCGAACGCGAGATCGCCGTACCGGACCCAAACCTCTTGCGCGAGTCGCGACGGCCAGCGGCCGCGGTGCAGCCGACGCGCGATGAGCTGGCCGCCCGGCGCCGCCAGCCGCCGAACACCGCCACCGCTCCGCCGCTGCCCGGGTTCGCTCGTCCGGCCCGGCCGGCGGCTACCGGCGAGATTCCCCCGATCAAGGGCCGGCCGGTTCGCCCGTGGGACATCCCCCCGCAGGAAGGAAGATAGGTAGCGATGAGACCGGGCAGCGATCGTGACACCCTGGCCGTGCTCGCGGTCGAGATGGGCAAGGTCGCCGAGCAGGTGAGCATGCTCGCGGCCCGGGTCGACGACCTCGGCCCGGCCGTCGCTACGGCGGCCGAACTCGCCGAGCAGGTCACCGGCCGGTCTGATGTGGTCGAGCAGCTGACCGCGCTGCGCACCGCGGCGGGCCCGGTGCCCACCTGGGCCGTGGTCACCGTGCGCGGCCAAGAACGGCACGCCCGGCTGAATGAGTTGCACGGCTGGGTGATGGAGATCCTCGTCGCCGAGTACTCCGATTACCTGCCAGAGGGGCAGATGCCGGACTGCTGGACACAGCACCGGGCGATCATTCACGAACTGGCCTGGCTCTACAACGAGTGGCACAACGCCTACCTGCCCGAAGATCGGCGGCCGCGCGATGCCGCCGACTGGCATGACCGCTGGCTGCCCGGGGTGCTCCGCCGGATGGAAGCGATCGTCAAGGAATGCCCGCACCGAACAGACGAAGAGGATTACTGACCTGATCTACAGCAGTGGGCCCGGACACCGATCGGTGTCCGGGCCCACTGTCATGTGACAGATGACATCGAAGGCGCCTATGAAGAAGCTCGGAAACTCGGCTACGAGATCGTGCACCCGATGACCACTGGTTTTGTTCGCCACGTCCGGCGCCAGATGTCGCGGAGTTCCGGCGCCGGCAAGATCTTGCCCATCCCGATCTTCATGAGCTTCGGTGCCACCCCGGTTGGGACGGCTTACCCGCCGCCGACTGGGCTCTCCATTCACGTATGGTGACGATCCGTGGAGATCCTCGTGGGCGTTGTCCGCGGCATGAGAGTGCCGTGCTCTGCGGCTTGGGTGGCTGGCTCGGACAAGCTCCGCCAGCGGCGCCGCGCGAACCGGTCTGCCCTTGGTCGTGGGTGCCTCCTGACGCTGACGGCGTAGTCGTCCTATGGAGTCTTGGACGCGGTGCGGGGCCTGCTGCCTCGCACGTCCGCTATCGCCAGTCGGTGTCCGCGACTGGTTTCCGGCCGAGGGCGATCCACATGACGATCAGTGTGTAGGCGCCGAGTAGGGCGAGCCCGGCCCACCAGGGGAGCGGGAAGTAGCCTGCCGACAGCGCGTAGTGCGCGGTCACGTGCGGGTACTCTGTCATCGTCTGCTGGACGGCGAAACCGGCGGCGGGGGTGAGCCGCAGCAACCATTGCGAGAAGGGGTCGGGCAGCAGCGGGAGCGTGGCGATCGTGTAGGGCAGGGCGATCAGTGACAGTCCGATGAGGATCGCTGTCCAGCCGCGGCGCAGCCGCAGACCGAGTCCGAAGGTGAGGATCGCGCAGAGGGCGAGCGCGACGGCGAGGCCGGCGACCACGCGGGTGCCGGTCAGGAAGGGCAGCGGCGATACCGCGATGCCGTTGCCCTTCAGGATCGCCATACCCGTCGGCACGAGGATACCGACGGCCACGAGGCCGGTGGCGAAGGTCGCCGCGCCGAGGATGGTCGCCCGTGCGGCGATCACTCGCCGGGATGGCGTCTGGCGGGCTGTGCGGGTGCCGTGGCGGGCCGCGACGATGAGCACGATGATCAGGCCGATTGGGAGCCCGAGCAGGAGGGTCTTGACACTTTCGTCGCTGTGCGGCCTGATGTCGCCGCTGCCGCTGACCGTGATGGCGCCGTCCTTCTCCACGGCTCCCGACGGGTGCTGTCTCTCCCAGTCCGTTTTGATCTCGCCGCCGACCGGTTCGCTGTGCCACTTGCCAGTGGCGGCACCGTCGACGGTGACGTTGTCGAAGACGCCGACGGCTTGGGTGTGCCGGGCCTGCCCCATGGTGGCGCCAAGACCGACCTTGCGGAGTGTGAGGTCGTTGGGGGAGGTGGCGAAGAGGCCGACCTGGACGTTTTCCGGCAGCCCGTGGAGCTTCGACGTGGCGACGTTGTGCCATTGCTTGCCGTCGGTGGACTCGGCGCCGGTGATGTTGTCGCCCGAGCGGGTCAGGCGCAGCCAGCGAGGGGACTGCTCCGAGACGCCACCGGCGCGTCCGGCGAGGTCGTGCGTGTAGTTGTACTGGAACCGTACGCCGTGGCTGCCGGTCATCAGGAGCGCCGCGTACTGCGAGCCCGGCCGCACACCGTCCTTGATGAGGATGCCGGCTTTCGCCCACGGCACCAGCCCGGGCACGATCTGGTCGTGGTTCGGCGGCGGATAGGTGATCGTCCCGGTCATCGAGGTGAGCCGGACCGTGATGCTGCCCTCGCGACCCAGGTCGCGATGGAGGAACGAGAACTTGTCTCTGACGACGACTCCGCCGCCAGAGACAAGTTCCGGGCAGGGACCGCCGCAGTGCGAGCGGTTGCCGGCGGCGAGCAGCAGGCCCACCGCGATCACGATGAGCCCGGCGGCGGCCAGGGCGATCAGCCTGCCCGGGCGACGAAACGCGGTCCACTCGGATCGCATGGGTTGGGTCGTTGACATGGCGTCGGTTCTACAGATCGGCCCATAACGCGGCCCGAAGCGGCGTTGTCATGCTGTTGTTAAGTCCTCCAGGGCATGCTGGAGGCGTGATCGGGCTGCGCAGCGGGACCGTCGGGCTACGGTTCACCATCTTGTACGCCGTCGTGTTCCTCCTTTCGGGCTTCGGCCTGCTGGGCCTGACCTTCCTGTTTTCCCGTGACCGCAAGAGCAACGGCCCCGCTGGGGATCCCTCCGGCCAGGCGCAGCAGCGCATCTGGCAGCTGGAGGAGCAGCTGGCCGCCGTGCACGAGCAGCAGACCCGCCAGCTCCTGGCCGGCGCGTTGATTGCGCTGGCCGTGATGGCGGTCGTTTCGCTGCTGCTCGGGCGAGTGCTGGCCAGGCGCGTGCTGAGGCCGTTGCGACTCATCACGAGCGCCACGCGGCGCATCTCCGCCGACAGCCTGGACCGGCGGCTGGCCGTCACCGGCCCTGCCGACGAGGTGAAAGACCTCGCCGACACCATCGACGAGCTGCTCGAACGGCTGGAGGCGTCGTTCGCCGCGCAGCGCCGCTTCGTCGCCAACGCCTCCCACGAGCTGCGCACGCCGCTGGCGACGATGCGCGCGTCGCTGGACGTCGCGGTCGCCAAACCCGACCCGGCCGCCTCGACGGTGACGCTTGCGGACCGGGTGCGTACGCAGCTGGATCGGGTCGATCACCTGCTCGACGGGTTCCTCGTGCTGGCCCGGGCGCAGCACGGCGCGCTTGCGGACACCGTCCCGGTCGAGCTTGGCGACCTCATCGGCGCGGCGCTGCGCGAAAGGTTTGCCGACATGCGGGCCAAAGGGCTGAGCGTGACGGTGGACGTGCCACCGCGGATGGCGATCCAGGGCAGCCCGGCACTGCTGGCGCGGCTTGTGGGCAACGTCGTGGACAACGCCGTGACGCACAATGAGGACGGCGGATGGATCGAGATCACTGGGTCCGCGGGCGAGGCGCAGAGGGTGTTGGCCGTCGAGACCGGCGGGCGCCTCCTCGACCAGCGGGAGGCCGACCGGCTGACGCAGCCGTTCGAGCGGCTCGGGGTCGAACGTACCGGCTCCTCCGGACTGGGTTTGTCCATTGTGGCCGCGGTCGCCGCCGCGCACAGGGGCCGGCTCGTGCTGCTCGCCCGACCCGGGGGTGGCCTGCGCGTGTCAATCATGCTTCCGGTTGCCAGGGTGCCGGTGGCGGCATGAGGGTCCTCGTCGTCGAAGACGATCACGCCCTGGCCGAGGTGATCGCCGAAGGGCTGCGCGACCAAGGGATGGCCGTCGACCTCGCCCACGATGGGCTGGCCGCCGCAGCCAAGCTCGACCTCGCCTTGTACGACGTGGTGGTCCTGGATCGGGATCTGCCCGGCCTGCACGGTGACACAGTGTGCCAAATGATTACGGACCGGGCGGCCCGGCCGATGGTGCTGATGCTGACCGCGGCGAGCGCGCCCGGCGACCGGGTCAGCGGGCTGACCCTCGGCGCGGACGACTATCTCGCCAAGCCCTTCCACTTCCCGGAACTCGTCCTGCGCGTCCACGCCCTGGCCCGCCGCAAGCCTGACGCGCGGCCCCGGACGCTGCGCGCGGCCGGGATCGAACTGGACCCGGTCCGCCGCATCGCCGTTCGCGACGGGCGACAACTGGTCCTCTCGGTGAAGGAGTTCGCCGTGCTGGAGGCGCTGCTACGGACCAGCCCTGGCTTTCTGAGCGCCGAAACCTTGCTCGAACAGGTATGGGACGAAAACGCCGACCGGTTCACGAACACCGTCGCGGTGACGATAGGCCGGCTGCGGCGCAAACTCGGCGACCCGCCGGTCATCGCGACAACGCCCGGAATCGGCTACCACATCGCCTAGTCGATGCACACTCATCTCGGCAGAAGGGCGCATCGGCCCAGGCTGCGTTGGCGCGACCTCTATCTACGGAGAGCGACCTGATTAGCTGTGCTGACCTCGGCACAACTCCGGCCATGGTCAACAAGTGGCGCTCTTTCCCGCCAACATTCGCGTGCGGCGTGCCTGGGAAGTGGCGCCGGAAGTGGCGAACATCTGGCTCCCGTTCTCGCGAACGAAATCAGATGGCTACGTCACTGACTTCGAGAGCCAGATGTCGACGACTTTGAAAGCCACTTGGTGATCTGCCTCGTTCAGAAATGTCGGTGAGATCGGGAGCCGGCGGCCACTGCCCGTCAGCGGTCGGCGGACGTGGTCGAGCCCGACGTGCTCGACGGACCATGACCGGCGAGCCGGAGACCTGCCGCTCCGCTCCGGCCGGGGCAACGAGTCAACGAGGAGAGACGCGAGCCTGGCGCCGCCGAACAGCTCGGCGAGGTGGCTCCAAAACTCGTCGATACGAGCCCACGCTTCGGCTGAGGTGGCTCTCCGCTCGCGAACATGTGGCTCCGGATCTCACCTACAAAGTCACCAGCGAAGACAGGGACGATGAGAACCGGGATCAGTCGAAAATCTACTGTGCTCAGATGCTCAGGACACTGAATTTGCCCAAGCCGTCCGGTCACGACTGTGACGAGTATCCCTTTGCCGCGACACACGAAGGATCGGCGGGGGACGACACGGATCGCAACGTGGCAGTCGAGTACGTGCTCGCAGGCCACAACCGGTCGGTCGGCAGCAAGCTCGGATGGGTTCTTCCAGGACTTCCGCGTCTTCGGCTACCACGCCGAGACGGGTGCGGATGAGCAGCACCCGTTCGAACGCTTCTATGTAAAGATTCCTGAATAAAAGCCTCGGCGTCGGCCGGTCTTCCGCGAGACATCGGTGTCATTCCCGCGGGAGCCGGCCGCCGCTCCCTTTCATTGGAGGAAGCAGTGCCCGACGCGGTGGAATCCTCCTACCGACACCTGCTCGAATCGTACGACTTCCAGATGCGCAACATCTGTGTCACATGGGTGCCGGGTACGGACGCCGACGAGCTGGCGGAGATCCTCGGCGCGGATCCGTCGACGGCCGCATCGAGAGTCCTTGAGGACGCCTACGACGAGTCCTACGAGCGGACGGTCTCAGGCGAAGGGCCGAATCCGCTGCTCATCGGGCAATCCGGGGCGTGGCTCGTCGTCCTGGAGCCGCTGGCCTCAGCAGGACGCCGCAAGCTCGAAACGCTTTCGGTCGCAGGGGAGGCCTGTTGCCTCACCGTGGGCCACGGGTCGTACTGCTCGTTCTTCTACGCGCGCGACGGCGAGCTCGTGTGCCGTCTCGTCCGGCACGACGACCCTGAGGGGGACACGCGCCCTCTCGAACGGCATCTCGCGGGCCTCGGTCTGCTGGACAAGGTCACGTTCGGGGTCTGGCTGACACATGCCTTCCTCCTGGCCGAGCGGATCACCGGCGTTCACTTGGGAGAGGACTGGTTCACCGACGAGCACACCCGCTACTTCTACCGCGCCGCCAGGTAACGAGGCCAACGCGACCCTGGCCGCCTTGCTGCCGCAGGTCGGAGAACGGCTGGCTTATCGGTATGACTTCGGCGATTGCTGGGAGCACGACATCGAGGTAGAGAAAATTTACCAGGGGGCGCCCACGACGATTTACCCGCGCTGCACGGCGGGCAGCCGGACCTGCCCGCCAGAAGACTGTGGTGGCCCGGACGGGGTCGTCGAGCACCTGCGAGCGCTGAAGCATCTCAAGGGTTGAAAGTACCAGCGGGCCCGTCACCTGTTCGGCTCCGCCACGTGGGACGGCGCCGCGTGGGACAAGGACGCGGTCAACACGGAGTTGGCCGAACTCGCCGTACACCTGGCCGAACGAGCCGTGGCCCGCCGCGCGGAGGAGGAGGCGCTGCAGGAGCGGTTGTGGGCCTTTGCCGCCCGGCAGGCGGCTCCGGCGGACGCCCCGGCCATCGAGGCTGGCGGACTGCCTGTTGTCGACGGCGGGCGCTTATGCGTCGCCGCATGCCGATACGGTGCGGAGCCGGTACATCTTCCCTGATCAGCAGCGTTATCCGGCCACGGCCGTCACATCACGTCGAGGCGGGCCAGCAGCGCGGCCGCAGCCGCCGACCGGGCGGTCGCCTTACTGGCCCCGCTCCCCTCAGCACGCACGGGCGTGCCGGTGGCGAGCAGGCGGGTGGCGGCGGTCGCGGTGAACGCTGGCGCGTGCGACGGGCCGGTCGACTCCAGCGTCCAGGCGACCGCCTCGATGCGGCTCTGCTGGGTCAGCTCGTTCAACACGCTCACCGGATGACGCTCCCCTGAACCCGTCCCAGCCGACGACCCTGGCGAGCCCGCCGTCACCGGCGCGGCCACGGCTGGGCTGATCTGGATGCCGGCTTCCTTCAGCCACGTCTTCAGGGTGAAGGTCTCCACGTTCAAGCTCTCGGCGGCCTGGCGGATCGTCAGCCCCCCTGAGAGCAGCGTCTGGGCGACCTCGACGACGCGGGCGCGTTCGCGGCGCCGGTCTTCTTCGGTGGGCAGGTCCATCCGGGCCGCGTGCTCGGCCGCCCCGGCCTCCAGCATCTCCCCGGCGCGCACCAGGCAGGCGACGCTGCAGTACAAGCCAAGGCGGATGTGGCGGCCCTTGCCGCCCGGCGCGCGCTCGAGGAGATACCAGCCCGCCGGCACCCACACCCCGCGTTCGGCGCGCTGGCAGATCCGGCAGAAGAACGACCGCTCGCTCTCCTGGTGGCCACCGCGGGTGGCGGCCAGGCCGCCGCGGCGACGCGAGGCCGGAACCAGATGCTGCTCGTCACTACTCACGGCCCCCCACCCTGCCAGAGCGGCCCCACCACCGAGCGCCGCACAAGCCCGGCGAGCGGTACGGCGAAGGCAACCAGTCCGACACTCGACATGACAAGAGCCATGACAACGACCAACGATCAAGAGCACAACAACAGCATCAAGCAATCAGTAAAACACCATCAGAGCAGGACAACCCGTAGACACTATATGAACCATTTGTCAGACTCATCGCCACAACACAAAGATCACAGAAAAAAGGATCTTGGGCCCAAGGTATCTGGCGATACGGACGGCCTGCGGCCGCAGGAACCGGCGCCGAGCTGGGCGGACGTGAGGGGGGTGATCCGAGGTGGCGTGGGTGAGCACGCTGGGCCCCGACCAGGCGCAGGTCGACTACCGCCTGCAGGAGGGCGCCGGCTGTCAGAGTCACCACCTCGTGCGCGGTCAGAAGGGCGGGCAGATCTCCTACCGGCTGGCCGGGGATCGTCCCTTGATGTGGATCGGCGACGGGTTGCGCGAGGTCGGCCTCACTCCCGGCACCACGCTCACCGCCGACCAGCACGAGGCAGCCCGCGCCCTCATGGACGGCCGCCACCCGCACACCGGCCAGGTGCTGATGAAGGCCAAACAGGCGGTCGACCCGCGCGCGATGCTGCCCGGCGGCCCGCTGGTCGACGCGCTGGAGAAGGTCGCGGCTGAGCGCGGCGTCGCCGCCCTGGTGGCCGGTAACAAGGAGATGGCCAAGCGCGCGGTGCGGCTGGCGCGCGGGGTACGGCGCAAGGGCGAGGCTTATGTGATCCCCTACGACGACGCGCGCCGCCTGGCCAAGGCCGCCGGGGTGGACCTGGCGGCCGTCTATGACTCCGAGCAGCTGGCCGAGGCGCGACGCTGGCGCGAGGCGCGGGTGCGCGTCGGCAACCGCGGATATGACCTCACCTTGGACCTTGCCAAGAGCGTCAGCGTGCTGCACGGCCTGGGCGACCCAGTGGCCTCCGCGGTCGTCGACGAGGTGTTCACCGCCTCGGTCATCGAGACCGTCGGCGCGGTGCAGGAATGGGTCGCCTACGGCCAGCGTGGCCACCAGGGCGACGGCCGGCTCGCCGACCGCGCGCCCACGGGTGGTCTGCTGGGGTGGATGATGTGGCACCAGACCGCCCGCCCCGTCGGCGACGCCATGCCTGATCCGCACCTGCACGCCCATGTCTCGATCGCCAACATGGTGCGCGGAGTCGACGGCAAATGGTCGGCCATCGCGGCCGGCGGCAAGGACCTGCACCACCACGCCCACGCCGCTGATGCCTTCCTCAAGGCCCGCTTGCGACGCCGCCTGACCGTCGACCTCGGGGTGCGCTGGGAGCGCGACGCGCACACCGGGGCATGGGAAATCGTCGGCATCGACGAGGAGATGCGCACCCGCTTTTTCAAACGCGACGGCCAGATCAAGGAACTGCTCGCCGAACACGGCCTCACCTACGACGAGGCGCACCCGCACGCGCGCAAGGTGGCCAGCGCCACCAGCCGCCAAGCCAAGCACCGGCTACCGGACGGGGACCGGCGCGCTGACTGGCACGCTCAGTGCGCCGCCGACGGCATCGACGCCACCAGCACGCTGGCCCGCTGCATCCACCACGGCGAAGGCCTCCCGCCCCGGCCCAGCGCGCAGCAGATCGCGGAGTGGATCTGGCGCCCCGGCGGCGGGCTGACCGCGCACACCAAGGCCGTCAGCCACGCCGATGTCCTGGCCGCCGTCGCCGACGCCTGCCCTGATGGTGTCGCCGATCTGGCCGACCTGCAGGTGCTCACCGACGCGGTACTGGCCCACGAGCCCGCCGTGCACCTGGCCGACGCGGGGGCGCGGCACCTGGTGAACTCCGCCCGCTACACCTCCACCGACATCCTCGAAGCTGAGCAGCAGGTGCTGGGCATCACCCGGCAGCGCTACGCCGAAGGCGCCGCCCTCCTGGACACCGCGGCGATCGCGTTGTCGCGCGAGGCCTTCGAGGTCGCCCACAACCTCACCTTCTCTCCCTCCCAGCGCGCTGCCCTGGACCGCCTGCTCGGCGACGGCCACGGCGTTGATGCGCTGATCGGTGTTCCGGGCGCGGGCAAGACCATGCTGATGGCCGCCGCGCGGGCCGGGTGGGAAGGCCGCGGCCTGGTGGTAGCCGGCGCCGCGACGGCGGCGGTGGCGGCCGCGAACCTGACCGCCGAATCGGGCATCGGCGCGTACACCCTTGCCACCTGGATGCAGCGCATCACCGACCCCGAGGGTTCCGGCGGCCGCGGCTTGGACGGCGTCGACGTCCTGGTCGTCGACGAGGCCGCGATGGTCGATGACCGCGACCTGGCGGTGGTCTTGGGTGAGGCGCACCGTACCGGCACGAAGGTGGTGGCGATCGGCGACCCGTTGCAGCTGCGCGCGATCGGCGCCGGCGGCACCTTCGCCGCCCTCCACCGGCAAGTCGACGGCCTGGTGCTCGGCGAGAACCGGCGTCAGCGCGACCCGATCGAGCGCCAAGCCCTGGCCCACTGGCGCGATGGCGACCGCGCCGAGGCGCTGCGTACGTGGAGTCGCGGCGGCCGCGTGCACGCCGGACGTGACGCGACCGACACCCTGGCCGCGCTGCTGGCCGACTGGGCCACGGTGCGCACCGGCTACCGCGACGACGTCCACGTGGCAGGACGGGCCGCGCTGGACGCCGCCCGACAGATCCGGGCGCGGTGGATCCCGGACGCAAACGACCTTCCGTAGCCGTGTCCGGTGCGTTCATCTAACGACCGTTAGATGAACGCCCTTGAGCCTGAAGACGGGGAACCCCGGCCGATGGCCGAGGTTCCGTGAGGATCAGGGGCGGTTTTTCGTCGTCAGGAGCAGGGGCCGGGGGGAGCACGGCATGGGGGATGGTGATCGGAGCGCGTCGCTGGTGATCGACTTCGGTGGCCCGCCACGGACTGCGTCGTGATCTTGACAACGCACCTGGCGCAGCCGAGATAATTCAGCCAGTCAACAAATAAATTAAGCGTTCTAGAGTTTCGCCCCTGGACACGGTCGGCGCCGAGGGCCTCGGATTCATCCGCTCGACCGGCTCGCGGCCGGCCATCTGGTCCGCGTCCCCTGCCGGCCAACCGCGCCACCTGAACCGCACTCGACAACCCCTGGAGGACCGGTGCCCCTCGTCGCCGGGGTCGACTCGTCGACCCAGTCGTGCAAGGTCGTCATCCGCGACGCAGAGACCGGGAGGCTGGTGCGCGAAGGTCGCGCACCGCACCCCGTCGGCACCGCCGTGCCGCCGGCCGCGTGGGAGGCCGCACTGTCCGACGCGGTCGCACAGGCCGGCGGACTGGACGACGTGGCGGCTGCCTCGATCGCCGGGCAGCAGCAGGGCATGGTGTGCCTGGACGAGGGCGGCGCGGTGGTCCGGGACGCCGTGCTGTGGAACGACACCCGCTCGGCCGGCGCCGCCGCCGACCTGATCTCGGATCTCGGCGGTGGCGAGGCGGGACAGCGAGCATGGGCGGAGGCGGTCGGCCTGGTACCGGTGGCCAGCTTCACCGTCACCAAGCTGCGCTGGCTGGCCTCGGCGGAGCCGGGCAACGCCGCCCGTACAGCCGCGGTGTGTCTGCCGCACGACTGGCTGACCTGGCGACTGTCCGGCGCGCCGGGCCTCGATGCGCTGCGCACCGACCGCAGCGAGGCCAGCGGGACCGGATACTGGTCGGCCGCGACCGATGAGTACCGCCTGGACCTGCTGCGGCTGGCGTTCGGCCGCGACGATGTGCTGCTGCCGCAGGTGCTCGGGCCGACCGGTCAGGCCGGGCACCTGCGCACCGGCGCGCCGCTGGGCCCCGGCGCCGGCGACTGCGCCGCGGCGGCGCTGGGTGTCGGTGCCGAGTCGGGTGACGTGATCGTGTCGATCGGCACCTCCGGCATAGTGTCCACCGTTTCCGAGGTGCCGGCCGCCGACCCGAGCGGGATCGTGGCCGGGTACGCCGATATGACCGGCCGGTTCCTGCCGCTGGTGTGCACGCTCAACGCCGCCCGGGTGCTGGACGCGGCCGCGACCATGCTGGGAGTGGACCACGCGGGGCTGTCGACGCTGGCGCTGTCCGCACCGCCGGGCACCGACGGGCTGGTCCTGGTGCCCTACCTGGAGGGCGAGCGCACACCGAACCGCCCGCACGCCACCGGAGCCGTGCACGGCCTGACCCTGCGGACCTCGACCCCCGCACACCTGGCCCGTGCGGCGGTGGAGGGCATGCTGTGCGCCCTCGCCGACGGGCTGGACGCGATGATCGCGCAGGGCATGACGGTCAACCGGGTCATCCTGGTCGGAGGCGGCGCCCGCTCGGAGGCGGTGCGCCGGATCGCTCCCACGGTCTTCGGCCGCCCCGTGCTCGTCCCGCCGCTGGGGGAGTACGTCGCCGACGGTGCCGCCCGTCAGGCGGCCTGGGTGTTGTCGGGCGGGCAGCGACCGCCGTCGTGGACGATCGGGCAGGTTGAGACGCACGAGGCGGACGCCGTGCCGGCGATCCGCGAACGGTACGCCGTGGCCTGCGCGAACATCCTCGACCGCGCCAGCTGACGGCGGCGGAGACGTTTTCTTCACCGAATGCTCGGGTTCAGCGCCTGCACGATCACCGACGCCACCGCCGCCGTCTGCGCCGGGCAGATCGGCGCCCTGGACGCCGAGCGCCTGCCCTATCTCAACAGCCCCGAGCGGGTCCGGACGCTCATGGCCAGCGGCAACCAGGACGGCGCCGGCCACGACCTCGCCGACGACCCGGGCGCCCTGGCCGACCTGATCGGCGAGGCGGTCGACGACGACCTCCAGGAGAAGAACGTCTCGGCTTCCCCGGGCCGCGGCCGCGACGGTGCCCGGTTCGCTGTGGTCTGCGGCTGTGAGCCGCCCCGGCGGCTGCAGGTCACCCCGGCGACCTGGGAGCGCGGCACGATCGGCTGCGGCGCCTGCGGTGAGGACTTCACCCGCGCCTGAGGTCTCCCGCGCCCGCGCGTAGGACCCCTCTCAAAACTTTTAAACCGGGGGTCCGGTAGGAGCAGAACGGTGAGCCCGGATTGGCGTCACGTCCGTGGACAGGATCGCCGCGAGCCGGTGTGTCGCCAGGCGCAACAGTCGTGTTTCCGGAAGCTCTCCGTGGGTTCCGCGCTACGTCTTCAGGCGCGTTTCCAGAAGCCGGTGGCTGACCTACTTCCGGAATCGAGTGATTCCGGAAGTAGGTCCTGACGTGCTGACGACGCCTTCACAACCGGCGATCATGCTTTGAGCGTCAACGGATGTGACACCAACCCGGACTCACCGTTCCGTTCCCACCGGACCCTCAGCTTCTGCCGGCGCCGAGAACCGATACGTGGCCAGCGGGTGCCGGACGGGGCGGTCAGGGGTTCTTGACGATCGGCTCATCGGCCGGATTGCGGTCCGGCGTGCCCGCCGGTACCCGGTCCACCTTGTGGTCCTGCTTGCCGGCCGGTAGCTGCTCCACCTGGTCGGCGGGCGGGGCCGTGACCGTCACCGGGGTTCCGAAGTCCTCGAAGTCCAGGACGTTTCGCTGGCCGGTGTCGCCGAAGGCGACTTCCAGACGCCGGACGCGTCCCTGGTCGTCCACGTTCACGGCTCCTGTGATCTCCGCCGACGTGTCCACGGCCTCCAATCCGGGTTCGCCGTCATCCTTCAGCGAGAACGTGAACCTTTGGCCGGTCCAGCCCTGACCGGAGGTGGAGCCGTTCTCACGGACGTCGGTGGCCGAACGGAGTCGTTGCAAGGCCGCCTGAGGGTCCAGTGGAGCGAGTTTGACCAGGGCGACGGCCTGCGGAGCGCTCTTCAACTCCTCCTCGATGCGCGGGGAGACCATCCACTTGGCCTCACGCTGTTGGCGGACGTACATCAGGTCGCCGACGAACCGGGTCTCGGCCCCGTCCCCGGCCCTGGTGATAACGCCCACGCGCTGGGCAGGGTCGAAGGCGCCGTCGAAGGTCTTGGCACCGCTGGTGCCGTGGATCCGGTAGCTCTCCCGGCTGGTGTTTTCGGCCGCGGCGGCCACCTGGGCCTGCGCCGAGGGCTGACCCGCCGGCAGGAGCAGCGCGATCACCCCCACCGCGGCCGCGACGCCCACCGAGGCGATCGAGACCAGGACCCGGACCGGTCCCCGCCTCTGCGTCGCCGGTGCCGATACCGCCGGTATGGCCGGCATGAGGTCGATGCCCGCCGGGCGATCCTCGGTGGCCCTGACGAGCAGTGCCCGGATTTCCTTCTCGTTCATGAACGGCTCCTCGTGGTGGTGTCTCACCGGATCTCACTCCCCTGCGCCTCGGTTCGGTTGACCACGATGTCTGGCGAGATCATCTGGCGCATCGCCCGCAGGCCGCGATGCGTGTGGGTTTTGACCGTTCCCGCCGAGCAGCCCATCAGCTCGGCGACCTCCGTCTCCGACAGGTCCACAAAAAAGCGCAGCACCAGAGCTGTCCGCTGCCTGACCGGCAGCCTCGCCAGCGCATTGCGGACGTCCTCGGCCACCGCCCGGGTTTCTCCCACGTCCCCGAGACCGGGCAGGTCGGGCAGATCGGCGCGCGGGACCTCACGGCGCCACCGGGCACGCCACCAGGATCGATGGGTGTTGACCAGGATGCGGCGCAGGTAGGCGTCCGGTTCGCTGCTGGTATCCAGCCGATGCCACACCCGATACAGCTTGCCCAGGCAGGACTGCACCAGGTCCTCGGCCGTGTGCCAGTCCCCGGTGAGCAGGACCGCCGTTCTCAGATGGTGCTCACCCCGGTGCCGCACGAAGTCCACGAAATCCTCATCCACCCGGTCTCCTCTCGTCGGTGAAAGCCACCCCTGACACTCCCTGGGCCACACCCCCGGTTGACCGGAAGAACATGAAGTATCAAGAAATTTCCGCTCGCGGTCGGCGCGGACACCCGTCATGGTCACGCGACGGCCACCGGGCGGGGAGGGGGTAGCTCGGGTGGCGGCCGCGTCGCGCTGCATGCGCAGGTGAGCACGAGCGGTTTGGTGGTCGGCGCGGCCGCGGTGGTCGCGCGGGCAGCCGGCCCGGTCCGCGTGCGAGGGAGCCCCGGCCAGGATCAGCCGGCCCTGGCCGACGATCGTGACGTTGCGGCGGCATTCACCGGGGGTGCACATCCGCTCATGCTCGGCCGGCCACCAGGCGTAGGCGTCGCGCTCGACGTTGTAGGCGCGCACCCTCCGCTTACGCACACCAGTCGCACCGATGCGGCTGGCCCCGGTCCGACCCAACCCGACACCCCCTTGTCTCGCCCATCGAGGCGAGGGTGTCGCCCGCCCCACCCCACCACGCCCGCCGTCGCGCCCGGCCAGCGGGCGATGCCCTCGCGGGGCGGGGGTTCGGGGTCGGCAGCCTCCGAGACCACAGACATTCCGTCTCATCCAGGCGGACATAGCCCTGTTGATTCGATGCGTCTAAAGATCGTCCTGTTATCCCTGTCATGAAGGAATTGCCAGGTGCGTTGCGGAGTTGGGCCGGCAACGGCAAGATCAGGACATGACCGAGTACTCGTGGCCGGATGACGGCGTCGAGATCGGGAGAGGGGCCCGGGCATCCTGGTCCGCTACGTGTCGAGCCTTGCCTATCGGGACTCGGGTGACCGGGATGGTTATCGGCCGGCAGCCCTTCGGCGTGTTTCTTCGCATCGATGGCACGCCCGAGGCGATCGGCCTTGCTGAGATCACCGCTATGCCTCCAGATTTTGAGCTCCCTCGCTTGGGCGCCTTCGTGACCGGCGAGGTCATCTGGCATACCGAGCACAACCATCAGGTGCGGATCAGGCTCACCGAACATGCAGAGAGCTGACACGGTCCCGCTGGCCTGATACATCCCATCGGGGTGAGGCCATTTCAAGCCGTCGCTTCTTCACCCAGTGATCAACAAATGGGTCCAGGTCAAGCCGTCAAACGGGGCCACCTGAAGCCGTCCTAACCACTGGTCAGCCCTCGGCCGCCGCTGCGGCGGCGTGCTCGCGGAGCATGCGCAAGACGGTCACCGCCGAGGGGTGGCGGCCCTTCCCCGACGGTCGCACACGCGGTCGGATCATCTCGGAGGTGGGCGTCCCGTTCGAGGGGAGGGGACGTGAGGCAGGTCGATGACGGTCAGCGAAAGTCGGCGAGGTGGTCGCGGGCCCATTCGGCGTAGCTGCGCGGGGGGCGGCCGATGACCTGCTCCACGTCCGGCCAGACCCGCATCAGCGCCGACCAGTCCTGGTCGGCGTAGCCGTCGTCGCCGGTCGCGGCGTCGCCGCTGTACTCGACGAAGCCCAGCATCAGGTCGGCCGACTCGGCGGCGAACCCTCCCTGTGCCTTCATCAGCTCACGGGCGCGCTCGCGGCTGACCTCCTCGTAGCGGACCGGTTCGCCGAGCGCTTCGCCGATGGCCGTCACCTGCTCGCGCACGGTGACCAGCCCCGGCCCGGTCAGGGTGTACGCCCTGCCATGGTGGCCGTCCTGCAGCAGCGCGGCGACGGCGACCGCGGCGATGTCGGCCTCGTGGATCAGGTTCATCGGCTCGTCCGCGTACGGGTAGCGGACCACACGCTCGGCCCGGATGGACGGCGCCCAGATCTGCAGCATGTTCGCCATGAACCCGCACGGCCGTACGTGCGTCCATTCCAGCCCGGACTCCTCCGCCGCCTGCTCCACCCCGCTGGTGTGCAGGCCGGCGGTTACCGACGCCGCCGACAGCACCACGACGCGCTTCACTCCCGCCTGCCTGGCCAGCGCGAGGATCTCGCGGGCACCCTCCTCCACCGAAAACAGGTACATCCGTTCCACGCCGTCCAGCGCGGCGGCCACGCTCGCGGGTGCGGTCAGGTCGCCCTCGACCACCTCAACCTGGGGCGGCAGCTTGGCCCCCGCGGGGTTACGGGTCAGCGCCCGCACGCTCACACCCGCCTGCACGAGCTGTTCCACCACGTGGCGGCCGACGATTCCCGTCGCCCCGGTCACCAAGATCTTCATCTGCGTTCTTTCCGCTGTGTCGTTCACGAAAGCAACGCTAGAGTCAATTCCGGTCACTTCCTGACCGGAATGTTGGGGAGCCTGGAATCATGGCGAACATGAGCTCACGGCCCGGCGCTCGTGTCGTCACGAAGTGACGGCACTTAACGACTTCCGAAGGGGCTCGCGAGTCCTGGAGCCGGCTCTCCTGATTGACGCCTATGTGCCTAGCACTCTGTGGTGATCTTCTTCTCTGTGTTGCCGGTGATGCGATGTTCGCTTCGTGGTTTGTTGCTGATCTTTTATGCTGATCTGTTCTCGGTCTGCGGTGTGGTGCCGGCTGCTCGTTCCTTCGCGGTCTTCCAGTCGTCCTGGTGGTCATCGCCGGCATTGCAAATCATGCGCGCAGGGTCAGGAAGGTTGCGCGCACGGACAACGTTTCCAGGTTCGGGCTTGACGCCATGCGAGGGGTGCCGGCAGTGAGGGCGCTCCCATAGTCGGCAGGACGGCTCCCGCTCGACCGGACACGAACGCCACAGGAAGCGCAGCCACGAAGCCACGACGCAAAGCTGGAGAAACCCAGCCCGAGCTCCGACGCATGGACCTTGACCTGCTTGGCGACGTGCTCGATGGCCTCATCGGGCAGCTCAGAGCGCCCTCGCGGGAACCGGCTGTGCCGCGTGTAGAACTTCAGCAAGATCCCGAACGCGAGCCGCGTTGCGCCGCGCTTTCCGGCGATGAGCTCGCGTTCCTCATCCAGGATCGTCCAGTGCTCGAGGAGTCCGTCGATATGAAGCGGGGGGCGTGTCGTGCCCGGTCAGCGTCACCTACGCAGGTCACAACAAGATCAACGCCGCTTGGGGCTCATGACAGCGTTCTTACCGGCACCCCATCATGGAAAACCCCGCCTCCGGCCCTCGGAGGGCGGGGCGGTCATGAGGGAAAACCCTGGCTTGTCCCTGGCATCGGAGCTCCGGCCCGCCGCCGGGCCCGGCGGGGGTCTAGCGTGGAACGCATGGGACGAATTCTTCTGATCGTGGCGGCCGTGTTGATCGGCTTCCTCCTGCTGGGCTCGGTTCTGGGCTTCCTCTTCACGCTCCTCAAGTGGGCTCTGATCATCGGACTGGTGGGTGTGGTGGTCATGTTCGTGAGCAGGCTCTTCCGCTCCTCGACCACGCGCGACTGACCGCCGCCGAGGGGCGGGAGCGGCGTCCGGCGACACGACCGCCCGAGGCGGGACCGCCCGGTGCGACCGGGCACGGCGGGGCCGGTCGCCGGTCCGGGCGCCCGGCCGCAGACGGTCGCCCGAGGCCTGGGCGCCGGAACCGGGGGGCGCCGGAGCCCGGGCGCCGGAACCGGTGGACGGCCGGACCGGTGATCAGCCGGAGGTGTCCGGGGCCAGGGCGCCGACCAGGTCGGCGGCGTCCAGCAGCTCCACCCGGCTCGCGTCCGCGCTCCACGGGTAGAGCGCGCAGAGCCGGGACCCCTCGGGCAGGTCCAGGTCCGCGTGGACGAGCACGGCGAGGTCCACATCGCCCACCGGCTCCTGCCGGGGACCGTCGTGATCGTGTGTCATCAGCCTGGTGACGAGACCGGCGACGTCCTCGCCGGCCCGGCGCGCGTAACGGGAGACCGAGCCGTCCAGGCGGCGGACCAGCACCTCGCCGGCGCGGGCGGCGGCGTGCCAGCACGCCACCTCCCACAGGGTGACGTGCCCGGCCCGCAGGTAGGAGTCCTCGATCGCGGCGTACATCCTGGCCAGATGCGAGCCGTAGCCCAGCGCGTCGTGCCCGTAACCCTCACTGGCCTGGCCGAGATCGATCCAGCGCATCGTGCGTGACCACAGGTCGGCCACCAGCGGAGACCGGATCTTGTCGGAGCCGGTCAGATCGAAACGCTGCTCGACCGCCCGGGGGTCGAACAGGCCCTCCGGCCGGTCCATGAACCCGGCGAAACCCCGCAAGAGATCGTCGAACGGCACGTCGTTGTAGCTGAAGACGATCGGTGTCGCGTAGCGCCCGCCGAGGGCCCGCAGCGCGGCGAGGTCGAGGTCGACGAACTCCGAGGCTCCGAGCGGCTCGGGGGCGGAGGTCAGGTCGCCGGAGTGCACGGCGGCGGCCCCGCCCAGGCGCAGGTTGGTGTAGTCGCAGTGACCGACGTACTGCCAGTGCGTGTCGTAGAGGATCACCGACAGGTCGAGGTCGATCCGCTCGCCCGGCGGCTCGGCCCAGTGCAGGAACAGGCGGATCCGCTCCCCGCCGGGGAGCGGCTGCACGCTGCCGCGCGGGATCCTGACCAGGGAACCGGAGGCGGACCGCTCGGAGGTGGGCGCGACCAGGTCGGCCAGCCCCTCGTCCAGTAGCACCCGCCCCAGCGGGGGCAGCGCGCCCGCGCGGCGCAGCATCTCGCCGGTCAGCGCCGCGACGACCGGCACGACCTCGTCCTCGGGCAGCTGGGGGCGATCGTCCGGCCGCACCCAGGCGCGCGCGGTGTCGCCGCGCGGAAGGAAGGCGCGCGCCCCGCCGACCGGCGTGCGGAGCCTGCCGAGGGCGGCGATCAGCACCCCGGGCGCGACCCGGGGCGCGGCGGCGGTGGTCGCCTCGGCGACGCCCTTCTCCCCGCTGGACAGGAGCTTGAAGAGTCGCCGTACCAGCTCGCCCGGCCTCGCGGCGAGCAGCGGCAGCGCGGGCTCGCCCGCGCGCAGCGCCGCCTCCACCCGGCTCGCGAAGGTCTCCGCGCGCAACCGCCCGCCGTCCACGCGCAGCACGTCGGGATGCCCGGCCGCATGCTCCAGCATCGCCCGTCCGAACGCGCCGGTGAGCGGGGTGCCACGCAGCGCCGCGAAGGCCAGCGCCGCCGTGGGGTGGCGCCGGTGGAACTCGTGCGGGTGCAGCGTCTCCGCCATGTGCTTCCACGCCTCGGGGTGGCGGCGCAGGTCCTCCACGAGGTACCGCAGGGGCAGCGAGTCGAGGCGGGCCAGCAGCACGCGGCGTACGGGGCGGGGCAGGGAGACGCGGCGCGGCGGCCTGGTGCGCAGGCCCGGGTCGCCGCCCATGAGCGCGTACAGCAGGCGCAGCACGTCGGTCGCGGTGTCCGCGTGCAGGTCGAGCAGGTCGCGCGCGGCGGCGGGGGAGAGGCGGGGCAGCAGCGTCGCCAGGACGGCCGCCCTGGTCTCGCGGACCGGGATGCTCTCCGGCAGCCAGCCCGCCGCCTCCGGCAGGTGGTCGCCGACGAGCACGGTGACGTCCTCGCGGTCGGCCGCCGACAGGGGGGTGCGGCGCTCCAGCAGCGAGACGGCGACCTCCCTGGCGGCCGCGGCGACGTCGTCGCGGAACGAGAGCAGGCCGAGGGGGCGGCGGGTGAGGGCCGCGTCGGGCGCGGCGGCCGCGGTCCGGGCCGCGGGGACGTCGGCCGGGCGCAGGAAGGGGTCGTCCGGGTCGATCCTGCGGTGGCAGATCGGGCAGCCCGCGTAGTCGGAGCCGTCCCAGCAGGCGTGGCAGACCAGGTGGGCGCAGGGGGAGACCGCGTGCACGGTGTCCTTTCGCCCGCACAGCGCGCACGGCTGCTCGGGCTCCTGCAGCAGGACGGTGAACACCCTGCGGACGTAGAGCTCGGCGGTGTCGGCGGGGACGCTCTCGGGGAAGTGGCGGAAGAGCGGCACGTGCTCCACGTGGTCGCCCGCCTCCTTCCGCAGCGCGTGCAGGAGCCCGCGGCCCGCCAGGCCGAGGCCGGTGGCCGTCATCCGCCCGAACTCGGCCCTGAGCGCGGCCGACATCAGGAAGCCGTGCTGCAGGAGCTCGGTCTCCAGCACCTGCACGCCGAGCGCGAGGTCGGGCCCGGCGATCCACCGCGAGCCGCGGGGCTTGCGGAAGTAGCGTCTCGGAGGGATCGCGGCCTCCCCGGGAGGGAGGAGGGCGGGGAGCACGAGCCGGCGCCGCCGCAGCAGGATCTCGGCGGTCCTGTCCATCGTGTCCCCTCCCTGTCGGAGTTCCCTGCCGGACATCCCTGCCCGAAGAACGCGAGGAGGGGCGGAGAGCGGACGCGCTAAAGCCCTATGCATGAGAAGAAGGAAGCACGTCCAGGAGCCGCCCCTCGGGGGTAAACCTACTGTCCCCCGGGACTCTTTGTCGTCCCGGTTTCCCGGTGCGGGCGCGGTCCCCGCCCCCACCGCGGGAACGTACGTGCCCCGCCTTCACCGCGGGAACGTACGTGCCCCACGGCGGGGCGTCCTCGTTTCCCGCCGTCCTCGCCGGCGCCTTCCGCCGTCTCCGGTCGCCCGAGGTCAGTCCCGGGAGACGTGCTTCAGCTGGAGATCGTCGAGCAGGGTCCGGGTCGCGGCGGCCACCGCCTCGACGGCCCGCTCGAAGGCCTCCGCGTTGCGCGTCGACGGGGAGCGGAAGCCCGATACCTTGCGGACGTACTGGAGCGCGGCGGCTCGCACGTCGTCGTCGGTCACGTCGCTGGCGTAGGGCTCACGAAGGGTCTTGATACTCCGGCACATGACAGGACGGTACTCCGTCTCGAGGTCTTTCCGCCCGTCCGATCCGATCGGTCTGGCCGGAACCGCCCGGCGGGGCACGTCCCGCCCTGCCGGAACCACCCGGCTCGACCGCCGGATCACGCCGGAACCGCCCGATCCGGCCGCCGGATCGCACCGGAACCGCCCGATCCGGCCGCCGGATCGCACCGGAATCACCCGATCCGGCCCCCGATCGCGCCGGGGCCGGTCGCCGCCCGCCGGGGCGCCGGTGGTCAGCCGTCGCGCTCGCACTGGAGCGCGTCGGCGGCCAGGACGGCGCCGAGAAGCCCCGGGAAGAGCGTGTCGAGGTCACGCCGGCGCAGCGCGTTCATCTTGGCCGTGCCCCGGTAGGCCTGGTTGATCACGCCCGCCTCGCGCAGCACCCGGAAGTGGTGGGTGGTGGTCGACTTGGTGACCGCCAGGTCGATCGCCGAGCAGGGGGCCTCCTCGTCCTCCTCCAGCTGCCACAAAAAGCGCACGATCCGAAGGCGCATCGGGTCGGACAGGGCGTGCAGCACGCCCTCCAGACGGATCTCCCCGCACGCGGGGTGCTCCAGAGCCCTGGCGGACGCGGTCGACACGATGAGTCCCTTCTGTGGGTCGGATCGATTGTACGAAGATGGTCGTAGTTTGACATCTGTCGTAGTACGTAGACTATCGTATTAGTTGTGAAGCCGGGGCGCCGTCCCCGAGATCCCTCCCGAGAAGGAGTACGGCCGTGAGCGCCCTGTTCGAGCCCTTGACGTTGAGGTCCGTCACCATCCCCAACCGGGTCTGGATGGCTCCGATGTGCCAGTACTCCGCGGCGGTCGAGGGACCGGAGCAGGGAGTGCCGACCGACTGGCACCTGTCCCACCTGGCCGCCCGCGCGGTGGGCGGCGCCGGGCTCATCCTGACCGAGGCCACCGCGGTGGCGCCGGAGGGACGCATCAGCCCGGCCGACCTCGGGATCTGGAACGACCGCCAGCGGGAGGCGTTCACCCGTGTCACCCGCTTCCTGCTGGAGCACGGCGCCGTGCCCGGCATCCAGCTCGCGCACGCGGGGCGCAAGGCCTCCACCCGCCGCACCTGGCAGGGCGGCGCGCCCACCGGCCCCGGCGAGCACGGCTGGCAGCCGGTCGGGCCGAGCCCGATCCCCTTCAGCGACGTCCACCCCACTCCCACGGAGCTGGGCGCCGGCGACATCGACCGGATCGTGGACGACTTCGCCGCCGCGGCGCGGCGGGCGCTGGAAGCGGGCTTCCAGGTGGCCGAGATCCACGGCGCGCACGGCTACCTGATCGCCGAGTTCCTGTCGCCCTTCAGCAACCACCGCACCGACGCGTACGGCGGCTCGTACGAGAACCGCACCCGCTTCGCGCTCCGGGTCGTCGACGCGGTCCGCGCGGTCTGGCCGGACGAGCTTCCCCTCTTCTTCCGCATCTCGGCCACCGACTGGCTGGCGGAGGACCCCGCGGACGACCGCGAGGGCTGGAGCGCGGACGACACCGTCCGCTTCGCCAAGGACCTGCTCGCCCACGGCGTCGACCTGCTCGACGCCTCGACCGGAGGCAACGTCGCCAGGGCGCGCATCCCCGCGGGGCCCGGCTACCAGGTGCCGTACGCGGCCAGGGTGAAGGCCGAGACCGACCTGCCGGTGGGCGCGGTCGGTGAGATCACCCGGCCCCGGCAGGCCGAGGAGATCATCGCCTCGGGCCAGGCCGACGCCGTCCTGCTGGGCCGCGAGCTGCTCCGCAACCCCTACTGGCCGAACCTCGCCGCCCGTGAGCTCGGCTCCGCCGGAGCCCGCTGGCCCGACCAGTACCACCGCGCGGTCTGACCCGGTTCCGGCCGCCATCCGCGCGTTCCCCCGGGGTCAGCCGGTCCCCAGGTGTGAGCCGGGCTCGCAGGTTCCGGCCGCCACCCGCGCGCGTCCCCGACGCCGGGCGGGGAGGTGACCCGTCCGGAGGAGGCGACGCGCGCGGGTGGGGCGGAAGGCGGCGAACCGGTCCGCCAGGGGGGACGCGGGCCGGTCCGCCTGTCAGGGGGAGTGGCGATGGGCGGACCGGCCCGCCAGGGGGCGGACCCCCGGGGGTCGAGCGGGCCGGTCCGTGATCATGGGGTGGCGCGGCGCAGGGCCACCGTGTCCCGGTGGACCGTGGCGGGGGCCTGGCCGTCGACGAGCAGGCGGCGCATCAGGACCGCCACCTCGCCCATGGTCTCCGGGCCGAAGCCGCGGCGGGTCACCTCCTGGGTGCCGATCCGCAGGCCCCGCGCGGGCTCACCGGGAGGTTGCCCGGGAAGGTGGACGCCGCTGAGGTAGACGCCGCCCTCGGCCAGCAGCCGGGCGGCCTCGTCCCCGCCGCCGAACGCGGCGGCGTCCACCGCCACGTGGTGGGAGACGGTCCAGCCCCGGTGGGCGGCGGCCACGGTGAAACCCTCGCCGTCCAGCGCCGCGGCCAGCGCCACGGCGTTGGAGACGCAGCGGTCGGCGTACCCGGAACCTCCCGCGGCGTGCTCGGCGGCGGCCAGGGCCAGCGGTGCCAGCCGTGAGGCGTCGTAGTTGGCGGTCAGGCCGGGATGGGCGGCCGCCGCCACCTGGCGGGCGAGATCCTCGTCGCGGGTCACGACGGCCGCCCCCGGCGGGCCGCCGAAGGACGCGTAGGTGGACATGGTCACCAGGTGCGCGCCCTCGTCCAGCGGCCGCTGGAACCGGCCGCCCGCGATCAGCCCGGCCACCTGCGAGGCGTCGTAGACCAGCAGGGCCCCCACCTCGTCGCACGCCGCCCGCACTCCCGCGACGTCGTACGGGAACAGCATCAGGCTCGCACCGATCACCACCAGCGCGGGCCGGTGCTCGCGCAGGAACGCCGGCAGGGCCGCGTGGTCGACGTCGAGCCGCCCGGTGTCGTAGGGCAGGTCGGCCACCCGCAGGCCCCGGATCCCGGCGGCGCCCTGGGCGTGGTGGCCGGCGTGGCCCCCGGCGGTCTCCGGCAGCACCGCGACCGTGTCGCCGGGGCGGGCGAACGCGCTGTAGCAGGCGAGGTTGGCCAGGGTGGCGCTCTGCAGCCGCACCTCGGCGAACTCGCCGCCCATCAGCGCCGCGACCTGGAGCGGGGCGAGCACCTCCAGCACGTCCAGCTCGTCCAGGCCTGTCTGGTACTTGTCCCCCGGCCAGCCCATCGACGGGCGGCAGCCCAGGGAGATCTCGTGCGCGGCCCTCGCACGCGCGCTCATCGTGTTGGTGCCCGCGTACAGCACCACGCCGTCCTCGTCGAGGCGGCCGCGGTGCTCGGCCAGCACCGCTTCGACCAGCCGGGCGACCGCGTCGAGTCCCAGCCCGTCCACCTCGGCCTCGATCTCGGCCAGGCGCAGCTGTGCCCGCGGGGGCGCCCACGGGGCGACGCGGCTGCGCTCCTCCACGAGGCTCCTTTCACCGGGCGATCGGACGGCTCTCACGAGACGGACTTCCCGACTCTCGCGAGGCGGATTCCCCGAAATGAACAAGTGCGACGCTACGGCTCGCGCCAGATCGAGTCATCGTTCCGACGCCGGAGATACTTCCTACATATGTAGGATCAGACCGTGATAGCGGATGATGTCCAGGACCTGCTGGAATCACTGGCCGTGGCGGTGGGCCGGGGCATGTCCGTGGACGACCTGGAGGGCCGCGTCGTCGCGCACAGCGCCCACCACGGGGAGGTCGATCAGGTCAGGGCCCAGGCCATCCTCTCGCGGTCCGTTCCCGCGGAGGTGAGCGCCTGGCAGGAGGCGCACGGGGTGACCGCGACCCGCGATCCGGTGCGTATCCCGAAAAATCCTGACCTGGGGATGGCGGCCCGGCTCTGCGTGCCCCTGCTCCACCAGGACCGCCGCGTCGGCTACCTCTGGATCATCGAGGGGCACGGCCCGCTGAGCCCGCAGGAGCGGGACAGGGCCGTACGCGACGCCGCCGCGATCGCCGCCCTCCTCGACGACGGAGGCAGCTCCCACACCCTGAGCCAGCTGCTCACCGGTGAGATCGGCGTGCGGCGTGCGGCGGGCGTGCTCGGCGAGGGGCCGCTGCGCGTCCTGGCGCTGCGCGGCGACCCGGACGGCCTGCGCGAGGCGGTCGGCGCCGAGCTGGCCAGGGTGCGCCGCCCGCCGGCCTTCACGATCCTGGACCGCCACGCCGTGCTGCTGCTGAACCGCGGAGAGGACGCGACGGCGCTGGGGGAGCGGCTGGCCGCCAGGATCAAGGTGGGCGTCGGGGTCAGCGCGCCGCACCCGGGGCTGGAGTCGGCCGTACGGGCGCACGAGGAGGCGCTGACCGCGGCCAGGGCCGCCGCGGCGGAACGCGCGCTGCGGCCGGTCGCCCACTGGCCGGACCTGGGCGTCTACCGGCTGCTCGCCGAGCCGCTCACCGGCCGGCCGGGCGCGGCGGGCGGCCCGCTCGACACGTTGCGCGAGCATCCGGCGCTCCTCACCACCCTGGAGACCTATCTGGACAGCGGGGGAGACGCGCAGGAGACCGCCGGGCTGCTGCACCTGCACCGCACCAGCCTCTATTACCGCCTCGCCAGAATCGAGCAGCTGACCGGCCGTAACCTCAAGAACGGAACCCACAGGTTAGAACTCCATCTCGCGCTGAAGCTCTGTCGCTGGAACGCGGTGTAACGGCCCGGTAATCAGGGCACAGCTCTCCGGTGCCGCAGTTGATCAGCGAGATCATGACCGTCGTCGTCGTGCTCGTGCTCATCCCGCTGTCGTTGATCCTTGTGTCCGTAGTCTTCCTGGTGGCGCTGGCCGCGTTGGCTCTGGGGACCTCGCGGGAGCAGGATGGGAGAACGACATCCCGGAGGTAGACGGTGCGGCAGCTCAGTGCGGTGGACACGCAGTTTTTGAATTTCGAGACCTCGACGAACGTCGCGAACATCGGGGGACTCGCGATCCTGTCCGGTGGGCTGTCGCGCGGTGACCTGGTGTCGCTGCTGGCCCACCGGCTCCACCTGGCCGCGCCCTTCCGGATGAGGCTCGCCTTCGTCCCGCTCGGACTTGACCACCCGTACTGGACCGAGGACTCCAGGATCGACCTCGACTACCACGTGCGCGAGATCGCGCTGCCCCGGCCGGGCAGTGACAAGCAGCTGGGCGAGCAGGTGGCCAGGCTGCACGCCCGCCGGCTGGACCGGCGCCGCCCGCTCTGGGAGATGTACCTGATCCACGGCCTCCGCGGCGACCGTACGGCCCTCTACATGAAGGTCCACCACTCCGCGGTCGACGGCGTCACCGGTGCCGACGTGCTGGCCAGCCTGCTGGACACCTCACCCGAGCCCGCCGAGGTCCGGCTGGCGCCCGCGGCCGAGCCCGAGGAGGAGATCGACACGGGGGAGATGGTCGTCAGGGGGCTGGCCAAGGCCGTCGTCAACCCGGCCAACACGATACGGTTCCTGATCAACGCCGTCCCGCACCTCGACGAGATCCCGCTGATCTCCCAGGTGCCCGGGGCGGGGCTGGTCTCGCGGCTCACCAGGGACCTGGCCACCTATCTGTCCGGGTCCGGGGCCGCCGAGGTGCCCGCGATGCCCCGCATGACCGTTCCCCGCACCCCCTTCAGCGGCAGGATCAGCGCGCACCGGCGGTTCGCGTACACCACCCTGCCGCTGGAGGACGTCAAGCTGGTCAAGAACGCCTTCGGCGTCACGGTGAACGACGTGGTGATGTCCCTGTGCGCCGGGGCGCTGCGCCAGTGGCTGCTCAAGCACGACGCGCTGCCCGAGCAGCCCCTCGTGGCGGGGGTGCCGTTCTCGCTCCGCGTTCCCGGCGACCAGAGCGCGGGCAACCAGGTCAGCATCATGATCACCACTCTGGCGACGCAGATCGCCGACCCGGTGGAACGGCTGCTGGCGGTGCGGGACGCCATGCGCCTGATCAAGGACCGCTCGTCGCTCGCCCCGGCGCGCTGGCTCCAGCAGCTCAGCGACATGATGCCCTCCGCGCTGACCGGCCTGGCCTCCCGCGCGGCCTTCAACCTGTTCGCCGGCAGTGCGGGCCCGATCAACGTGGTGATCTCCAACGTGCCCGGCCCGCAGCTCCCCCTCTACGTGAGCGGCGCCAGGCTCCTCTCGTACCACCCCGTCTCCGTCGTGACCGACGCCAGCGGCGGCATCAACATCACGGTCTTCTCCTACGACGGCTCACTTGACGTCGGCGTGATCGCCTGCAGGGAGATGGTTCCCGACGTGTGGACCGTCACCGACTATCTCAGGGACGCCCTCCTGGAGCTCAAGTTCCTCGTTGAGGAGCAGTGACAGCCCGGGGGCGTCCTCGACGAAGCGCAGGGTCTTCTCCAGGCAGACGATCGAGCCCCGCTCCTGCCGCTTGACGAACCGGATGTCATCGGCCAGGGCCTGCATGATCAGCAGTCCCCGGCCGTGCTCGGAGGTGGGGGCGGGGGAGGTGGTCTCCGAGAAGTCGAAGCCGTTGCCGGCGTCCACCACCTTGATCACGCAGCGGTCCCTGGTCAGCTCGGTGCTGACCATGTAGTCGTCACTGGGGGTGGCATGCTGGATGACGTTGGAACAGGCCTCCGAGAGCATGAGCTGGATGTCCTCGCGAATCTGCGGCACCACGCCCAGGGCCTGGAGCGAGGAGTCGAGAAGTTGCCTGATCACGGGAACACTCGCGGCGTCACGCGGCAGACGCAACGCGATCGTGGCCTCCACGGTCCCCTCCTTTCGCAGTGATGTGTAGGAGCTTTGCCCTGGGCGACCCGTCCTAATCGAGGATGGGTGATCGTGTCCCTGGAATACGGCAACACATGGCAAAGTGCCGCGTACGTGGCAGGCAATCGGATGTGCGGAGGATTCGCTCCGGGCGCGGAACGTCCGCCGGGCGGGGGTCGCAGACCCCCCCCCGGCTCCGGTGATCGAAGGACGCTAGCCCGAGAAGGCGTCCGTCGCGGCCTGGCAGAAGGCCTTGAGGTCGTCGGGCTTGCGGCTGGTGATCAGGGTGTTCGGGCCCGAGGAGCAGATCACGACCTCGTGGTCCTCCCAGGTCGCCCCGGCGTTGCGCAGGTCGGTCCGCAGGCTCGGCCAGGACGTGACCTTCCGGCCGCGCACGACGTCGGCCTCGATCAGGGTCCAGGGCGCGTGACAGATGGCCGCGACCGGCTTGCCCGCGTCGAAGAACCCCTTCGCGAAGCCGACGGCCTCCGGCACGGTCCGCAGGAAGTCGGGGTTGGCGACGCCGCCCGGCAGCACCAGCCCGTCGAAGTCGGCGGCGGAGACCTCCTCGACCGTCGCGTCCACCGGGAAGGTGTCGGCCCTGTCGAGGTGGTTGAACCCCTGGACCCGGCCCTGCTCGGTGGAGATGAGCCTGGGGGTCCCTCCCGCCTGCTTGACGGCCTGCCAGGGCTCGGTGAGTTCGACCTGCTCGATGCCCTCCGGGGCCACGAGGAACGCGATCGTCTTGCCGTTCAGCATGTCGTCTCCTCCGTTGACGTGCGGTGATGTCATCAAAGGGATGCCATGCCCGAAGGATCGGGATCCATGCGAGAACCGGCGGTACCGGGACGGACCTTGCGCCGGCGGAGCCCGGAGGCGATGAGACGGGTGACGATCTCGCGAGAGGACACGGCCTCGGCGCCCAGCGCGACGGCCCGCTCGTAGACGGTCTCGGGAACGTCGTAGTGGTCGCGGTCGAACGCCCGGCGCGGCACGCCGAGCGACTCCGCGAAGGCGTGCAGTTCCTCGGTCGAGCTGTCGCTGACCAGGTGTGACCAGAGCAGACCGCGCGGACCCGGCCAGTTGGGCGGGTCGATGAGCACGCTCACCGGCGGGCGAGGTCGAGCGCGACCTCCAGGGCGGCGGCCTGGCGCTCCTCGTCGGTGATCGACTCGTCCCTGAGCATGAACAGCGAGGCGTGCAGCGCGAACAGGGCCATCGAGTGCCTGAGCTGGGCGGGCAGGGGATCCTCCGGGTCGACGAGGAAGGCGAGCAGCTCGAACATCCGCTCGCGGGTCTTCTCCATCGTCGGGTGGTTCTTGAGCGAGGTCTGGTTGCGCTCGAAGAAGCGCATGACCTCGCGGTGCCTGCCCCGGTACAGGTCGTGGGAGTAGCGGCGGATCAGCTCCTCGCGCATCTCGTCGGTGCGCGGCCGGGACCGGGCCCAGGTGACGAGTTCCTCGATCGACCTCACCCGGTCCTCCGCCAGGCTGGCGATGATGTCGTCCTTGGTTTTGAAGTGGTAGTAAAGCGCCGCCTTGGTCACGCCGAGGGCCTCCGCGATCTCGCGGAGCGAGGTGGCCTCGTAGCCCTGCTCGGTGAAGAGCTTCAGGGCGATCTCCTGGATGCGCGTCCGTGTGTCGGCGTGTTCCCTCATGGTTCCCTTACCGAGAAATTAACTTGACGGCCGGCAAGTAAGCGGCTTACATTCCAGCATAGCCGATGCTAGCCGGTCGGCAAGTAAGCAAGATCTACAAGGATTTCTCAATGGGGGGCAAGAAGTGAAGGAGACCGCGGCCGCGCCGGCGCGGCGTCGCGAGGTCATGGTGGTGCTGCCGGGCCTGATGCTCGCGATGGTCCTGGCCATGCTCGACAACATGATCGTCAGCACCGCGCTGCCCCGCATCGTCGGCGAGTTCGGGGGGCTGACACACCTGTCCTGGGTGGTGACCGCCTACGTGCTCGGCACCACCGTCTCGACCCCCATCTGGGGCAAGATCGGTGACCTGTACGGCAGGAAGAGCATCTTCCTCACCTCCATCGTCATCTTCATGATCGGCTCCGCCCTCTGCGGCATGGCCGGCTCCGGGATGCTCGGCGGGCCCTCCAACGGCATGACGCAGCTCATCGCCTTCCGCGCGCTCCAGGGCCTGGGGGCCGGGGGCCTCATGGTCAACGCCATGGCGATCATCGGCGACCTCGTCCCGCCCCGCGAGCGCGGCCAGTACCAGGGCATCATGGCCGCCGTGATGTCACTCGCGATGATCGCGGGCCCGCTCGTGGGCGGGTTCATCACCGACCACCTCGACTGGCGCTGGGCCTTCTACGTGAACCTGCCCGTCGGGTTCGCCGCCCTCGCCCTGCTCGTGGTCAAGCTGCGGCTGCCCAAACTCCGCACCGAGCACCGCATCGACTGGCTGGGCGCGGCCCTGCTCTCGGTCGGCATCACCGCACTGGTCCTCATCACCACCTGGGGCGGCAACGACTACGCGTGGGGATCGTGGCAGATCATCGGCCTGGCCGGGCTCGCCGTCGTCACGCTGGTGCTGTTCGTCCTGGTGGAGCGCCGCGTGGCCGAGCCCATCATGCCGCTCAACGTCTTCCGCGACCGCAACTTCAGCCTGATCTCGGGCGTGGGCTTCCTGCTCGGCTTCGCCATGTTCGGCGCGATCAACTTCCTGCCGCTGTTCCAGCAGACCGTCCAGGGGGCGAGTGCCACCAACTCCGGCCTGCTGCTGCTCCCGATGATGGGCGCCGCCATGGTGGTCTCGCTCTTCGTCGGCCGCGCCATCACCAAGACCGGCAAGTACAAGATCTATCCGATCGTCGGCGGCGCGGGCATGGCGCTCGCCATGTGGCTGCTCTCCCTGATGGACGTCCACACCCCCGCCTGGCAGACCGGCGTGTTCATCGCGGTGCTCGGCCTCGGCATGGGCTTCCTGATGCAGACCACCATGCTGATCGCCCAGAACAGCGTCGAGCAGAAGGACCTCGGCGTCGCCAGCAGCGCCTCGACCTTCTTCCGTTCCATCGGCGGATCGTTCGGCGTCTCGCTGTTCGGCGCGGTCTTCAACAACCAGCTCACCTCGAGCCTGGAGAGCAAGCTGGGCGCCGCGGGCGAGAAGCTCGCCTCCGGCGGTGCCCAGTTCAACCCGGCCGCGCTGCACGAGATGCCCGCCAACGTGCGGGTCGGCTTCCTGGAGTCGCTGGCCGAGTCCGTCTCCAGCGTCTTCTGGTGGGCGATCCTGTTCGCCGTCGTGGTGCCGCTGCTGGCGGCCTTCATCAAGGAGGTCCCGCTGCGCGGCGGGCCCGAGACCTCCGAGGAGGCCCAGACCCCGGTCCCGGCGCTCGACTGACCGGCCGACCGGCTCGAGGCCCAGTCCCAGGTCCAGGTCCAGGTCCTGACTCTGGTCCCGGTGCCTGGCCGACGGGCCCCAAGTCCCGGCCCAGCGATCCCCAAGCCGCCCCCGCCACGATGGCGGCATGAAGACAACCATCCCCGCCGCCGGGTACGTCACCCGGCGGCCCCTGGCCCGCGACGCCCGCGAGATCCACGAGCTGATCTCGCTCTGTGACACCCAGGTGATCGGCAAGGCCGACATGACCCTGGACGACGTCGCCGACCAGCTGAACGACTCCGCCTTCGACGCGGAGTCCGACGGCTGGCTCGTCCACGACGAGACCGGGCGGCTGGTGGCGTGGGCCTGGGCCTGCCGCAAGGGCGGCAGCGACAACGTCGACGTCGACGTCGTCGTGCACCCCGCCACGCCGGACCTGACCGGCCCGCTCTGGGACACCGTGACCGAGCGGGCCGGGCAGATCACCGCCGAGCTCGGTCACGACCGGGCAGTGGTGGACATCGGCCTCTACCGCGAGGACAGCGGCAAGCGCGCCGTCGCCGCCGCCCGCGGCTTCGCCGCCGCCACCGGCTTCATCCGGCTCCGCGCCGACCACGAGGGGACGGTGCCCCGGCCCGAGCTCCCGGCCGGGATCACGGTGCACCACGGGCTCACCGAGGAGGTGCGCCGCCAGGGCCACGCCGTGGAGCAGGCCGGTTTCGCCGAGCACTTCGGATTCGTCCCGAAGGACTACGACGAGTGGCACGGCGAGCTGGACTCCTCGGTCAGCACCGACTGGGCGCAGCTGGCGGTCGCCCGCCTCGACGGCGAGCCCGTGGCGATGCTGCTGGGGACCAACGCCTTCCTCGGCGACGAGAACTGCGGTTACGTGCGCCGGCTGGCCGTACTCCCCGCCTTCAGGGGCCGGGGCCTGGGCCGGTTCATGCTGCGCGGGGCGTTCGCCGACGACGCCCGCCGCGGGCGGGCCGGCACCTGTCTCCACGTCGACGCCGACAACAGCACGCCCGCCCTCGACCTCTACCTCTCGGTGGGCATGCGCCAGGTGCTGGCGATCGACGTCTGGCGGCGCACGATCTGACCGCGCGGAGAGCGCTCATCCGTCCGGGGTCACCCGGTGCTTGGAGAGATGGGCCAGGACCGCCTGGTTGGCCTCCCAGCCGTCGGGGAACTTCACCGGCACGCCGAGCTGGACCGGCTCGGACGACGGGTGGGCGTCCAGGAGTTCGGGAATGCCCGCCCTGGCCACCACGACGCAGGCGTGGCGGTGCCGGGAGGTGAGCACGCACAGCCGCCCCGACTCCAGGTGGAACGCGGTGGCGTCGCGGCGCCCGGAGAGCGGGTGGAGGACGATCGTCACGTCGTACTCCCGGCCCTGCAGGCGGTTGGCGGTGTCCACCGTGATCTCCGGCGGCACCCCGGCGGCCCTGATCGCGGCGACCTGGTCGCGGTGCGCGGCGCCGATGGCGATCCGGTCGGCCGTGACGGGATGGCTGCCGCGCTCGGAGTGCGCGACCGGGCCCCGCTGGAGCAGCCGCGTCGCGAGGAACGCGGTCGCCGCCACGGCCTCCGCGTCGGTGCGCACCGTGTGGCGGCTCGGCAGCTCGTACAGTGCCCAGCCCGACACGGCCGCCTCCTCCAGCGCCCGGTCGTGGGAGGTGCGCATGCCGTTGACGGTGAACTCCAGCGACCGGTCGTCGGGGCCCGTCCCGGCGCGGAAGCCGGTGAACGGGTAGAACGCCTCGGAGACCACCGGCGCCGCCGACGCCGGCAGCCGCCAGGAGACCGGCAGCCGGTGCACCGGCAGGTCGGGGTTGTGCCGCAGCAGCACCGAGACCGCGCTCTGCACCGGATCCCACGACAGGCCCGCCCAGCGGTCGCCGTCCACGATCGAGAACGGGTCGAGCTGACCGGGGTCGCCCACGAACAATGCCCGCTCGAACAGCGAGGCGATGCGCAGCAGCTTGTCCGAACGCATCTGGTACGCCTCGTCGACGATGGCCCACGGCCAGGTGCGGTCGCCGATCCAGGCCCACTTGTCGGCGGTGGCGATCACCACGGCCGGGTCTCCCAGGTCGGGCAGCTTGCCCGCGACCGAGACGTTGGGGCGGGCGAGGATACGGGCGGGCGTGATGTAGCCGCTCGCCGACAGGCGGCCGATCGGCAGGTCGGGGTGCTCGGCCGCGAGCCGCTCCACCAGGTCGTCGACCTGCTCGTTGGTCTGGGCGACGATCATCAGCGGCTCGCCGGTCTCCGCGATGTGCCCGGCGGCCCTCACCACCAGCGTGGACTTGCCCGCGCCCGGCGGCGAGTCCACGACCACGCCGCGGTGGCGGGGCAGGTCGGCCAGCACGGCCTCCACCACGGCCGCCGCCTCCTGCTGCGGGGTCATGCCGCACCCCCTTCACGGCCCGCCCCGCGAGGAGCGCGCGCGACCGGCCGGGACACCGCCCGGCGACGCGGGATCCGGTGAACGCTCACAGCCATTCCTCCTGCGCGTCGTCGTCACTGGGCTCGTACTCCTGCGGGGGCCCGCCGTGGGTCCACGGCGTCTGCTCCGGGTCGGGCAGCGCCGCCGACGACTGGAAGTCGTCGGTCAGTGAGGTGTACGAGACCCGCTCGCCCGGCTCGGGCACCGAGCCGGGGGCCGGTGTCCTGCCCCGCCCCATCCCCTTGGTGACCTTGAGGGTGATCTCGCCGTCCGCGATCTCGACGATCTCGGCGGCGTGGCCGCGCCGGTCGGGGCTGCCGACCGTGGTGCCGGGAGCGAGCCGCACCGGGTCGCCGGTCCGCACCGTGATCAGGGGGCGAAGCTTGCGTGAGCGGCCCTCGCCCTCGCTGTGCTCGGGGTCGGCGGACGTCACCGTCCCGGCGAAGGCCTCACCGCTCAGCCGGTACTCGGCCATGAGCAGCGGGTCGTCGTGGGCCCGCTGCACGTCGTAGCTCGCCCGCGCCCGCTCCAGGCCCGCCAGCCGCGCGGCGGCGCCGACCGCCCCGTCCCTGCGCGCCTGAGGCGGCCCGCCCTCGGCGATCCGCTCGACGAACCGGGTGAACGACCCGCGGTCGATCTCCCAGCGGTCCTTCACCCGCGACCCCTCGGGCAGGGAACGCAGCAGGTCCACGCTCCGCCACATCAGCCGCCAGGTGGGGTCGAGCTGGGTGCGCAGCGCCTGGGCGATCCGGTCGACGGCGCGATCGGTCGGCGCCTCCTCGTAGGCGCGTATCGCGGGGCCGAGCACCTCGTTGTCGAAACCGGGGTCGGTGGCGGGACCGGCCGGAGGCCAGAGCAGCGGGTCCTCGGCCTCCTCGGCCGCCCGGCGTCCGGACATTCCCGGCGGCGGGTCGATCCACCCCAGCAGTGCCGCCAGGTTGGCGTCCTCCAGCCCGCTCTGCCCGGTCGCCCAGTGCAGGCTCAGCGCCTCGGTGGCCGCGAGCAGCACCGAGGAGCCCGGCTGCCGCGACCGGTCGCCGAAGTAGGTCAGCCACCGGCCGAGCAGCGGCACCGAAGGATGCACCGGGTAGGGGCCGTCGGCCCGGCGGAACCGGGTGGACCGGCCCAGCAGCCCGGCGAACGAGGCCGCCGGCCGGTTCGGCACCAGGATCTGCGGCGCGTCCAGACATCGCTCGTACGGCTCGCCGCCCCTGCGCTCGACCGTCTCGGTGCTCTTCTCGAACCCCTCGATGTACGGCAGCAGCACCTCGGCCAGCCCGGCGGCGAAGGCGAACCGCAGGTCCCGGTTGCGAGGCTGGGGAACGATGAGCAGCCGGGGGTGAGCCGGGTCGGTGCCCACCATGGCGGCCAGCGGCGCGGCGGCCTCGCCCGCGAGCTTGAGCGGGATGAGCACCATCGGCTGGGCGGAGATGTGGCAGTGCCGGACCGTGGTGATCCGCTGCGCGATGCCGTCCCTGACGGCACGCAGCTGCGCCAGCGCCGTCAGCGTGCTCACCTGCCGGCCTCCGTCCGCCGCGAGGACCCGGCCGGGCCCGGTGTACCGGTCCTCGTCGCGGCGACGTCCCGCGCGGCCGGTTCGCGGGTCTCCGCCATGGTGACGGCTCGTGCGGCCGGTGTGCCGGTGTCCGTCGCGGTGACGTCCCGTGCGGCCGGTGCGCCCGTCCTCACCGCAGCGACTCCTCGCGCAGCCGGTTCGCCAGCCGGAGCAGGCGGGCGATCTCCTCCTGCCCCTCGGCCGGTTCGCGGGTGCCCTCGGCCAGGCCGAGCGCCTCGTCCATGCCGGAGACGCCGCCCAGCTGGTCGCGCACCTGGCGCCCGAGCAGGTCGGTGGACCCGCAGGCGCGGGCCTCGTGACGGCAGAACATGCACAGGTCGCAGGTGGACAGGCAGTCGGGCGCGTAGCGGGCGGGCACCTGGAGCAGCGCCTGGGCGAGCTCCTCCGCCGAGCGGGTCGGCACGCCGTCCTCGCCGGGGGCCAGATCGAAGGTGAGATCGCCGGGCAGGCCCTCCAGCAGGTGCTCGACCCTGGTCATCCGGGTGAGCTGACGGGTGAGCACCGAGAGGTGCTTGCGCACGTCGACCAGTGCCGCCGTCGGGCGGTTGGCGAAGTTCTCCGGGCAGACGAGGACCACGTCGTGGGAGACACGCTGCGGGTCGTGGCCGAGGTCGGCCATGAGCGTGCGCAGCGCCAGGACGTAGACCGCGGCCTGCCGCGCCGCCGCCGCGACCTTGTCCGGCTCGGCCTGGCCGTCGATCACACCGAACGACTTGATCTCGACGATGTGGAAACGCCCTCCGATCTGGAAGGCCACCACGTCCGGTTCCAGGTAGGAGGTGTGCCCGGCGATCTGCAGGCTGAACAGCGGATGGTCGTAGAACACCGCGGTCCCGTCGTCCTCGCGCGCCGCGCGGTCGATCAGCGCCCGGGTGTGCGAGTGGCGCAGGTGGGAGCCGACGCTCTCCACGTCCTGGTAGCCGACCTGGGCGACGGCCAGGCCGAGCAGGTCGCGCAGCAGCCGCAGCAGCTCGGCGCAGCCGTTCTCCTTCACCAGCGCCTCGAACACGTTGCCACGGCTGATCGCGAACTGGGACTGGCCGAACGGCGCGGGGAATCCGACGTGCCGGGCCGTGAGGTCCTTGTCGACACCGGCGGCGTCCATCAACGCCCGGCGCGCGCAGCCGGGGTTGGCGGCGAGCGCCGCGATGGCCCTCGCGTCGTGCGGGCGGGACGGCATCGGCCCGCGCAGCTCGTCAAGCCTGTTCGGGAAGGACCTCTCCCTGAGCTTGTTCATGAGCCGGTCTCCCCGTCCAGCCTGGTCTTCAACAGGCCCCCCTCAAGGTGTTCATCGCGGTGGCGCCGAACAGGCGCTCCACGTCCGGTAGTTGCCTCGTCGCCCGTGCCGCCACCTCGGCCCGCTGCGCGGAGTCGGCGGCCAGGTGCACCTCCAGCTCGGCCCGCGCCGCGCGGATCGCGGTCGCCGGGTCGGCCGGGGCGAACCCCTCGACGGCCCCCGGGATGTTCTGCGCCATCCGCGACAGCAGCCGCACCGCCCCCGGGGGCGGCTCCGCCAGCCGGGTCAGCTGCTCGGCGACGCGTACGGCCGAGGTGAGGAAGTCGACGCGCGGGCTCAGCGGTCCCAGCACCCGCAGCTCGGGCGGCCACGTGCTGTCGGCGAGCAGCCCCCGGGCGGGGGAGAGGCGGTCGGTCAGCGCGGCGCACAGGTAGTACGGCCTGGCGTAGGGGTCACCGCGGAACGAGCGCTCCTCGTCGCGCCGCAGGCTGGTCAGCTGGGAGCCGCGCAGCTCGCGGGAGAAGAAGGCGTCGTTCACCGCCACGATCAGCCTGGCCGGCGTCGGCACGCCCAGCATGGTCAGCGCCTGGTGCACCTGCTCCCTGATGGGCAGCAGCGAGGTCTCGGGTTCGTTCGCCGGTGCCGGGGCCTCGGAGGCTATCGCCGCGTCCCACGCCTGCTCGGCCCTGCGCAGATCCCCGCGCAGCGACCGGGCGAGCGAGTTCTCCCTCGCCTTGACCGCCCGCCGCACCTCGGCGCGGAGGTCGGCTATTCGCCGTTCCAGCGCGTCCAGTGGATCACTCACGGCTCGGAGCGTAACAGGAGTTCCACCAGCCTCCCCTGAATTCCAGCGAATTCCAGCATTAAAGTGCAGGTCATCGAATGTTGATAACGGGCAAAAGGTGCATTTAATGCGAAAACCGCCGCATCGCGCTCCGCCGGACAGGTCCGCTCGCCGTCGAGTCCCGTGCCGGTCGTGGCACCTCATCCTCAAAAAAGCTTAACTTGGTTAAGATATTGACCGAGTTGTGCTTCTGTTAGGTTGGAACGCGTGACAGGACTCCGGGAACGCAAGAGACAGCAGGTCCACGAGGCGATCTCGGCGGCGGCGATCACGCTCTTCCTGGAGCGCGGCTTCGACGAGGTGTCGGTCGCCGAGGTGGCGACGTCGGCGGGGGTCTCCAAACCGACCCTGTTCAAGTACTTCCCGACCAAGGAGGACCTCGTCCTGCACCGCATCTCCGACCACCAGGGAGAGGCCGCCCGGGTCGTCCGCGAGCGCGGGGCGGGCGAGAGGCCGCTGGCGGCGCTGCACCGGCACTTCCTGGCCGGGCTCGATCGGCGCGATCCCGTGACGGGGCTCAACGACCATCCCGAGGTGCTCGGCTACCACCGGATGGTCTTCTCCACGCCCAGCCTGGCGGCCCGGGTGCTCCACTACATGGCTCTCGACGAGGGGGCTCTCGCCGCCGCGCTCGCCGAGGACACCGACGAGCTCACCGCGCTGCTCGTCGCCGGTCAGGTCCTCGCCACGCAGCGGGTGCTGGCCCGGCGCAACTGGCTGACCCTGGTCGGGGGGGCGACGGCCGAAGGGACCTACCCGTCGGCCGTCGCCGCCGCCGACCACGCGTTCGCCCTGCTCCCCGAACTCTCCTGAACACGCGGCGCCGGGCCGGGGCAGGACAGACGGGGCATCCAGGGGAGCGGGACAGGGCCGGGGGCGGAACTCCGCCGCCCCCGGGGGTTGCCGGCTAGCCTTCGACCTCCGTGCGGTCGGCCGACCACAGGGTGTGGAAGGAGCCCTCGCGGTCCACCCGCTCGTAGGTGTGCGCGCCGAAGAAGTCACGCTGGCCCTGGATCAGGGCGGCGGGCAGGCGCTCGGCGCGCAGCCCGTCGTAGTAGGCCAGCGCGGTCGAGAAGCCGGGCGCCGGGATGCCCAGCTCGGCGGCCTTCGACACCACCCGCCGCCACGAGTCCTGCGCCAGGGTGAGCGCGTCGGCGAAGTACGGGGCGGCGAGCAGCGTGACCGGCTTTTCCCGCGCCGCGTACGCCTCGCGGATGCGGTCGAGGAAGACGGCGCGGATGATGCAGCCGCCCCGCCAGATCGTGGCCAGCGCGCCGAGGTCGAGGTCCCAGCCGTACTCGGCGCTGCCGACCCTGAGCTGGTCGAACCCCTGGGCGTAGGCGACGATCTTCGAGGCGTACAGCGCCCGCCGCACGTCCTCGGCGAACTCGTCGCCGACGGCCCCCGCGGGCACGCCCGACGGGCCCGGCAGGCCGCGCGCGGCCTCCCTCAGGTCCGCGTGGCCGGACAGGGAGCGGGCGAACACCGCCTCGGCGATGCCGCTCACCGGAACGCCCAGGTCCAGCGCGATCTGCACCGTCCACCGGCCGGTGCCCTTCTGCTCCGCCCGGTCGGCGATCACGTCGACGAGCGGCTTGCCCGTGGTCGCGTCGACCTGGCGCAGCACCTCGGCGGTGATCTCGATCAGGTACGAGGACAGCTCGCCCTCGTTCCACTCCGCGAAGATGTCCGCGAGCTCCGCCGGGGTCCGGCCGAGTCCCTGCCTGAGCAGGTCGTAGGCCTCGGCGATGAGCTGCATGTCGGCGTACTCGATGCCGTTGTGCACCATCTTCACGAAGTGCCCGGCGCCGTCGGGGCCGATGTGCGTGCAGCAGGGCACGCCGTCCACCTTCGCCGCGATGTCCTCCAGCAGCGGGCCCAGCGCCTGGTACGACTCCTTCGAGCCGCCGGGCATGATGCTCGGCCCGAGCAGCGCGCCCTCCTCGCCGCCGGAGACCCCCGCGCCGACGAAGTGGATGCCGCGCTCGCGCAGCGCGGCCTCGCGCCTGCGCGTGTCGGCGAAGTGCGCGTTCCCACCGTCCACGAGCATGTCGCCCGGCTCCAGCAGGGGGGCGAACTCCTCGATCACCGCGTCGGTGGGCGCACCCGCCTTGACCATGATCAAAATACGCCGGGGCCGCTCCAGCGCGGCGACGAACTCCTCCGGGGTCTCGCAGGGGACAAAGGTTCCCTCGTCCCCGTGTTCCTCGATCAGTGCCTTGGTCCTGTGCTGGGACCTGTTGTGTACCGCTACCGAGTGCCCGTGCCTGGCCAGGTTGCGGGCGAGGTTCGCCCCCATCACGGCCAGTCCTGTCACACCGATCTGAGCCTGGGTCATCTCTGACACCCCTTTGTCGTGTCCAAGAATGCCAGTCTGCACCCACCGCCGATCAAAGCCGTCAAGAGGTCCCGGGAGAGAGGGCCCCGGCGCCGTACGGATCCGCGAACCGCCCGTCCCCACGAGGTTCCCGCGTCCGGCGGGAGCGGGGAGGAGGCGTCCGGCACCCGGCGCGAAGCCGCGGGCTGCCGCGGGGGCGATGGCCGGGCAGGATTCCGGAAACCCGGCATTCCGGAAACCCGGCACGGAGCCGTGAAACGCCTGGAGGATCACCTGAGAACCGGCGGCGGAACAGGATTCCCGGCGGGGCCTTGGAGGAGCAGAGGGGCAGAGGGTCAGTGGCGGAACAGGGTTCCCGGAGCGTCCGAGCCGAGGACTCCGCCCAGGCAGCGATAGGTCCGCGCGCCGCCCTGGAACTGCTCCTTCGAGGGCGGCAGTACCATGCTCCGCCACCTGGCCTGCCCGATCCTGCGGGCGTCGCCGTACCGGGAGGCGAGCATGATCCGCGTCGTGCACACCTTCTTCACCGTCGGATGCCGCTCCAGGGCCGCCAGATCGTGGGTGAGGGAGTCCTGCGGCAGCGGGGCGATCGCGAACGTCTCCCACAAGTGGGACTTCGCGCAGCCGGTCCGCTTGGTCGTGGCGTCGCTCGTGATCGCGGCGAGGCTGCCCCAGCACTCGGGCTCCGCCACGCACGCGGCTCCCGCGCCCGCCACCGCCGCGGCGGGGCAGGCGGCCGTGACCGTGGCGACCTCGGGAACCCCGCGGGCCGCGGACGCGGACGCCTCCGGGGCCGCGCTCCCGTCCTCGCCACCACCCTGGAGGGCGCCGGAGCTCTGGAGGGCCCGCGAGCCGGACGGCTGCCCGGTGGACGGGGTCTGGTCGCGGTTCTCGACGTACATGAGCCCGACCCCGGCCATCAGCAGGATCGCGAAGGCCACGGCCACCGCGACGAAGACCCGCACGTTCGACGACGAGGGATGCGCCGGGGCCGCCGCGGGCGACCGGGTACTGGAAAGCCCCTTCAGGCCCGGCGACGTCAGATGCGACCGCACCACCTCCCCGCCCGGCCCGCCCCGCGCCGCCGGCGCGCCGTACGACGACGCGTACGGGGGCTCCGCGTACGGCGGCGTGCGTGCCGGGCCCGCGGCCGGAGCCGAGGGAGAGGCAGGAACCGGGGCAGAGGGAGGAGAGGCGGCGGGACGCGATACAGGGGACCGGCGGGCCGGACCACCCCCCTCCAGGCGCAGGTCCGTGAGGGCGTCGCGCAGCGCGGACACCGAGGGGGTGCGGCGCGCCGGGTCGGTGGCCATGGCCTCCCTGAGCACGGCGGTCAGCTCCGGTGGCACCCCCGGGATCTCGGGGACGGGCAGGCGGTGCAGGGCCATGATGACCGCGATGTTGACCACGCCGCTCTCGGGGAAGCGCGGCGGGCGCCCGGAAAGCAGCGCGTACAGCGTCGCGGCGAGAGAGTAGACGTCGCCCGCGGCGGCGGGTTCGGTCAGCTCGAACGCCTCGGGCGGGGCGTAGGCCGGGGTGAGGGACTCCCTGGTCACCGACGCCTCGCCGCCCGAGGACGGCATGGTGGCCAGGCCGAAGTCGGAGAGCACCGCATTGCCGTACCGGTTGATCAGGATGTTGGCGGGCTTGATGTCGCGGTGCAGCACCCCGGCGGCGTGCGCGGCCGACAGCGCGTCGGCGATCTTGATGCCGATGTCGGCGACCTCGGCCGGCGGCAGCCGCTTCTCGGCCCGCATCCGGTCCAGCAACGACCCGCCGGGACACAACTCCAGGACCATGTACGGCCGGCCGTCGGGCAGGACCCCCGCGTCGTAGACATGGGCGACGTGCGGGTGACCGGAGAGGGCGCCGGCCGAGGTCACCTCACGCATGAAACGGCGCCGGTCCCGCTCGGAGACCAGCACCCGGTTGTCCACCTTGAGCGCGACCTCGCGCTCCACCGCCAGCTGCCTGGCCCGGTAGACGATCCCGAAGCCGCCCTGGCCGAGCACCCCGGACACCTCGTAGCCCGGTACCGCAAAGGCGCCGGATTCGGCCACCTGCCACCTCCTGAAGATGAGCGGCAGATTACCGGAGTTTGATCGGTTAATTGGGTACGTATCCTCTTATGCCTGGTCAGGAGAATGACGTTCGTGACCGGTGGAATGCTTGTCGCCGAGCTCCGCCAGGAGCGCGTCCCAGCGGGCGCCGATGGTGTCGAGACCGTAGCCGGAGGCCGTGAGCACGGCGTTCCCGCCGAGCTCGCGGCGCAGCTCCCGGTCCTCGATCAACCGGCGGAGCGCCTCCGCGAGCGCCGCCGGACTCCTCCCCGGGACCAGCAGCCCGTTGTGCTCGTGGACGATCACCTCCCCGGGACCGTGCGGGCAGTCGAAGCTCACCACCGGCACGCCCTTGCTCATCGCCTCCAGGATCGTCATGCTGAACCCCTCGTAGCGCGAGCTGACGACGTGGATGGACGACCTGGCCAGCTCCACGCCGATCTCCGGCGAACTGCCCATGAGCAGCATCGTGTCCGACAGCCCGGCCTCCTCGATCCTGTCGCGGAGCCTTCGCTCGGCCCCGGGCCTGCCGCGCCCGTACAGGCGCAGCACCCAGTCGGGATGTGCCTCCGACACCGGCTTCCACGCCTTGACCAGCAGGTCGAAGCCCTTGGCGTGCACCATCCTGCCGATGGCGATCACCACCTTCTCGTCCAGCTTCGAGATGTCACCGGCCAGCGCGGTCACGGCGTTCGGGATGCGCAGCAGCCGTCCCGGGGGCGCCTTCAGCGCCCTGCGGTAGTGCTCCAGGTCCGTCTGGGTGAGGGTGACGAAGGCGTCGAACCTGCCGTAGCGCCGCTTGATGAGCCGGACGACCTCCGGGGCGTGCAGGTCGAGGGCCACGTGCTCCTGGCCGACGGTGATGACGCCCGGCGGCGCGAACAGCGCGGTGATCAGGTTGAACCCCGGCCGGGTGGAGATCAGCACGCCGGAGCGCATGGACCGCACGAAGCGGACCATGAGCAGGTCCGTCCTGAGCGAGACCGCCCGATGGATGTTCTCCTGCCTCGGGATCAGGACGCTCGGCAGCCGCGACAGCAGCCGTGCCACCGGCCCCCGCCGCCCGGTCCTGTCGTCGAGGAACGACACCCGCACGCCCGGCGGGATGGGGAAGAACGGTTCCTTCGCCGTCCGGACCACGCTGACGATCTCCACGTCGCGCTCGCGCGCCAGATGCCCCGCCAGGTTGAGCACGGTCCTGATCGTGCCGCCCATCCCGTACGCGTGCTGCAGCAGGATGCGGACCGTTCCGGTGTCGGGGGCCGGAGCGCGCCGCGCCCGCCTCGCGTTGCGGGCCCGCAGCAACCGGAGCGCCGCGCGCCTGGCGTGTCCGCGCATCTTCGCCGACGTCCCCGAGATCCCCGGCATCCTACAGAGCCCCCGCCCCTCGCCTCCCTCCCTCACTTTCCCGGAGCGGCTTTCCCCGAAGCGCGCGTGTCACGACATCCTGCTCACTGTCCGGTGAGCTGTTTGTCCTCCCCGTGCTCTTGATTTATCGTCGCCTGTCGCCTGTCGCCTGTCGCCTGTCGCCTGTCGCCTGTCGTTCGCTGTTCGTTGTTCGCCGCTTGCCGTTCGTCATTCGCCGAAGCGAGACAGCCGGCCGCGTACGCGAGCATGGCGCAGCGCCCACGCGAACAGGCCGAGCGTGGCGAGGAGGTAGACGGCGTCCAGCAGCGCCGCCCAGGCGAGGCTCTCCCAGGGCACGGTGCCGCCGTTCAGCACGGTTCGCATGCCCGTGAAGACGTGGGTCGCGGGTATGAACCCCGCGATGGCCTGGAGAGGGCCGGGAAGCGTCTCGACGGGGTAGAAGATGCCGGCCAGCGGCTGCACCACGAAGACCAGGGACCAGGCGATCACCTGGGCGTTCTCGCCGAACCGCAGCACCGCGCAGATTCCCACCAGGCCGAGGGACCAGCCCATCACCAGCAGCAGCGCCATGAACGGCACCATCCCCGCGCCCATGCTCGTCACGCCGAACCCGTAGAGGCCGAGCGCCAGCCCCGACATGATCGCGACTGCGAAGACGACCTTGCCGAACGAGAACACGATCAACCCGATCACGTACTCGACATTGGAAAGCGGGCTGACCTGGACGTTCAGTAAGTTCCTGCTCCAGATGTCCTCGAGGAACGCTATCGATATCTCGTTGCTGGCCTTCTGGAGCACCTGCCACAGCAGGACCGCGCCGAGCAGGAAGACGGCGACGAACGGCACGCGCTGCGACTGCAGGAACAACGTCACGAAGCCCCAGACGAACAACTCGATCGTGGGCCAGAAGACGATCTCGAACATCCGGACCGGGCTGCGGCGCAGCGCCGCCAGGTCGCGGAAGACCACACCGCTGATCCGCCGCCTGCGTGCGGCCAGGCTGAGCGGAGGAAGGGCTATCGTCATGATCGCGCCACCTTGAGAAAGACCTCCTCCAGATCCTGCGCGCCGTAGACGCCGGTGAGTTCGGTGGTGCTTCCGCTGGCCACGATCCGACCCTCGGACATGAAATGGATGCGGTGACACATCCGCTCCACCTCCTGCATGTTGTGGGACGTGATGAGCATCGCGCGCCCGCTCTCGGTGGCCACCCGGACGAGCAGGTTGCGGATCCGGTCGCCGGCGTCGGGGTCGAGGTTGGCGGTGGGCTCGTCGAGGATGAGCAGGCTCGGCTCGTTGATCAGGGCCTTGGCCAGCTGCACGCGCGTGCGCTGGCCGGAGGAGAGTTCCATCACGCGGCGCCTGCGCAGGGGGCCCAGGTCCAGCAGCTCGATGACCTCCTCCACCCGGACCTTCGGCTTCCGCACTCCGTACAGCCGGGCGAAGGCGTCGAGCACCTCGCGCACGTGCAGGACACCGGGGAGGTCGACGTAGCTCGCGGCGAAGTTGATCTGGCTGAGCACCTCGGTCCGGTTGCCGGCGAGGTCCAGGCCGAACATGCGGATGCTTCCGCTGTCGGGCGTGATCAGCCCGAGGAGCATGTGCAGGGTCGTCGACTTGCCCGCGCCGTTGGGGCCGAGCAGGCCGACGATCTGGCCCGCTTCCACGCTGAGGCTCACCTCCCGGACGGCGGCCACCGAACCGAACCTCTTCGCCAGCGCCACGGCCTCAAGAATCACCACCACGCCAGCGTGCGGTCCGCCGCCCTCTCCGGGCAATCGGTTTTCCCCCGGACGGCGCGGTTGATTTGACGACGGGGGTCGGGGTTCATAAAGTTCACCAGCACCCGAGGGAGACGGCGGTGACGCCGGGGCCTCGGAACCCTCTCTGACGATCTTTATCCTGACGGGATCTTTGTCCCCAAAGGGGCCCGATTCGACACGAATCGGACGATCGAGTAAGTTAGACGGGTTGCCCCGAAAGGGGAGGCTGTAAATTCTGAAACAGGTAAGCCGGATCGGGTCGGTTTGACACGAAAAAGCGGGCCTGAAAGAATAAAGGCACAACGAAAGAACAGAATAAAACAAAACGAACGCCCCGGAGTTGTGGCCGGACCGCTTGGTCGGGTCAGGGCGATGGTGTACGCGTCCGTTTCTTTAGAACTCAACAGTGTGTTAAAAGCCAG
>NZ_JBFAAE010000069.1:0-48899 GCF_040639575.1 Streptosporangium sp. NPDC023825
CCTGCCCCGGTGCCCCCCCCCCCCACGCACGCCCCCGCCCGCCGCCGGGCCCGGTCGGCGCCGGGCCGGTCGCCGACGGGGCACCCGGGCCCGGCCGGCGCGCTAGTTCAGGACCCGGTATCGCAGGTGAGTGGCGTGGCGGGACTCGACCACCTCGGCCCGCTCCAGCATGATCGGACCGCCGAGGTGCTCGAACAGCCGGGTCCCGCCGTTCAGGATCACCGGGGCGACGTGCAGGAACAACTCGTCGACCAGCCCGGCCGCCAGCGCCTGCCGGATGATGCCGGCGCCGCCCATGATGTGTACCCGCCTGTCCCCGGCGACCGCGATCGCCTGCTCGACGGCGTGCTTGACGCCCCCGGTGACGAACGTGAACGTGGTCTCGCCCTTCACGACCACCTCGTGCGGGCGGTGGGTGACCACGAACACCGGCAACCGGTAGAACCCGCCCTCGGCCTCCCAGCCCCCGGTCTCGTCGTAGACCTTCCGGCTGGTGACGACCGCCCCGGCGATCTGGCGTTCCTCCCCGATGGCGAGGTCCATGCTCCGGTCCTCCTCGATCCAGGCGTGGAGGACGTCGCCGCCCTCGCCCAGTCCGGGGTACCGGTCGAGGTTCGGGCCGGTGACGAAGCCGTCCAGCGACATCGAGATGTTCGCCTCCACAAGTGTCATCGTCCTGCTCCCTTCCGTCGTCGCGCCGTCCTCCGCGAGGGCGTTCTCCCTCGCGGAGGCCGTTCGCCCACACATCCGTTTCCCCCATACAGACGTGCGGGCCGGCGAAACTCATCGGCCGTCCGCCGGCCTGCCCCGCTCACGGCACCTCACAGCACGCTCGCAGCACACCCCCCGCATCTCGCACCACTCTCAGGGCATGCTCGCAGCACGCCCACGGCACGCGAGTACGCATACCCCCGGCCGCGTCGGAATGGGCGCGGTCCCGCCCCCCCCCGGACGGAGGAGCACAGTGAGCGGCGACGAGCCGGACTTCGACGATCTCACCCGCCGCCACCGGCGTGAGCTGCACGTGTACTGCTACCGGATGCTCGGCTCGTTCGACGAGGCCGAGGATCACGTCCAGGAGGTGTTCCTGCGGGCCTGGCGCTCGCGCGGGAGCTTTCAGGGCCGGTCGGGCGCGCGCACCTGGCTGTACCGGATCGCGACCAACGCCTGCCTGGACACGCTGCGCCGCGACGCCCGCCGGGCGACCTCGCCGCCGGGCGCCGGACCCTCCGTCGCGACCATGCCGTGGCTGCAGCCCTATCCGGACGCCCTGCTGGACGAGCCGGCCGCCGACCGGCCCGGCCCGGAGGCGGCGGCGGTGAGCAGGGAGACGATGTCGCTGGCGTTCCTGGCCGCGATCCAGGTGCTGCCGCCCCGGCAGCGGGCGGTGCTGATCCTGCGCGACGTGCTGGCCTGGCCCGCCGGCGAGGTCGCCGCCCTCGTCGAGACGACCGTGCCCGCGGTCAACAGCGCCCTGCAACGCGCCCACGCCACGCTGCACCGGCGCTGGCCCGGCGGGCGGCTGGACTGGGCCCCGGCCGCCGAACCCGACGCGGACCAGAGCAGGTTGCTCCAGCGCTACATCGCCGCCCACGAGCAGGCCGACCCGGAGGCGTTGATCGCGGTGCTGCACGAGGACGTCCGGCTGTCCATCTCCCCCGCCGGGCAGTGGACGGGCCGCGAGCAGACCGCCCGCGCCCTGCGGGCCGGCATGAACGCCCTCGGCCGCTGGCGGCTGCTGCCGATCACCGCCAACGGCCGGCCCGGCGCGGCCGGCTACCTGTGCCGGCCCGGCGACGAGGCGTTCCACCCGTTCGTCCTCGTCGTGCTCCACATCGAGCACGGCCGGCTGACCGACATCGCCGCCTTCGAACAACCGTCGATGTTCCCGGCGTTCGGCCTGCCCGCCCGCCTGTGACCCGGGTCCGCGCGGATCCGACACGGCCGGACCGTCACCGGCTCGCCGCCCCCGGACGGCCGTACGCCGCGCATCGGGAAACCGAGTGGAGAACGGGTGGGAAACGGAACGTCCCGTGTGGCAGGGTCGGCCGTCATGCACCTCCATGACGCCGTCGCGGGCGCGGTCAGCGGGGGGAGCCGTCGCGGTGCCGGTAGAAGTCCGCGTGCTCGGCGGCGAGCGGGGTGTTGCCCAGGATGAGGTCGGCCGCCTTCTCCGCGACCATCATGACCGGCGCGTAGATGTTGCCGTTGGTCACGTACGGCATCACCGAGGCGTCCACCACGCGCAGCCCCTCGAGGCCGTGGACCCGCATCGACAGCGGGTCGACCACGGACATGGCGTCGACGCCCATCCTGGCGGTGCACGAGGGGTGCAGCGCGGTCTCGCCGTCCCTGGCCACCCAGTCGAGGATCTCCTCGTCGGTCTCGACGCCGGGGCCCGGTGACAGCTCCCCCGCGTTGAACGCGTCCATCGCGGGCTGGTTCAGGATGTCGCGGGCGATCCGGACGGCCTCCACCCACTCGCGCCGGTCCTGGTCGGTGGACAGGTAGTTGAAGCGCAGCGCCGGGTGGACCCGGGGGTCGGTGCTCGTGATCTTCACCGAGCCGCGCGAGTCGGAGTACATCGGGCCGATGTGCACCTGGTAGCCGTGCCCGCCCGCGGGCGCGGAGCCGTCGTAGCGGACCGCGATGGGCAGGAAGTGGAACATCAGGTTGGGGTAGTCGACGTCGTCGTTGCTCCGGGCGAAGCCGCCCGCCTCGAAGTGGTTGGTCGCGCCGGGGCCGCTGCGCAGGAACAGCCAGCGCGCGCCGATCAGCGGCCGGTTGCGCCACTTCATCGCGGGCTGCACCGACACCGGCCGCTTGCAGCCGTACTGGATGTAGACCTCCAGGTGGTCCTGGAGGTTCTCGCCGACGCCCGGCAGGTCGTGCACGACGTCGACGCCGAGGGCGTCCAGCTCGGCGGCGTTGCCCACCCCGGACAGCTGCAGCAGCTGCGGGGTGTTGATCGCGCCGCCGCACAGGATCACCTCGCCCGCGTGGACCGTCCGGCCGTCGTACTCGACGCCGACGGCGCGCCTGCCCTCGAAGAGGATGCCGGTGACGTGCGCCCGCGTCCTGACCTCCAGGTTGGGGCGGTTCATGACCGGGTGCAGGTAGGCGCGGGCGGCCGACAGGCGGCGGCCCCGGCTGATGTTGCGGTCGAAGCGGGCGAAGCCCTCCTGGCGGTAGCCGTTGACGTCGTCGGTCAGCGGGTACCCGGCCTGCTGCACCGCCTCGAAGAAGGCGCCGAACAGAGGGTTGCGCACCGGCCCGCGCTCCAGCACCAGGGGCCCGCCCCGCCCCCGCCAGGAGTCGGCGGGGTCGGCGGCCAGGCAGTTCTCCATGCGCTTGAAGTACGGCAGGCAGTGGGCGAAGTCCCAGGTCCCCATGCCTTCGTCGGCGCCCCAGCGCTCGTAGTCCATCGGGTTGCCGCGCTGGAAGATCATCCCGTTGATGCTGCTGGAGCCGCCCAGCACCTTGCCCCTGGCGTGGTAGATCCGGCGGCCGTTCATGTGCGGCTCGGGCTCGGACTCGTACTTCCAGTCGTAGAAGCGGCTGCCGATGGGAAAGGGCAGCGCGGCCGGCATGTGGATGAAGACGTCCCACGGGTAGTCCGGGCGGCCCGCCTCCAGCACCAGCACCCGGTTGGCGGGGTCGGCGGACAGCCGGTTCGCCAGGGCGCTTCCCGCCGAGCCGCCCCCGACGATGACGAAGTCGTACATGTCTGCCTCGCCTCGTTCAGCAGGAGGTAATGGCCAAAATTGTAGCGAATGGCGCAATAAGCTGCACCATTCGCAACGGCGATTGTTCCTTCAATGGCATTCGTTGCTCTCAGCGCCTACAGTCCCGCTATGGGCAACGATCCCCTCGGCGGCCGTACCGCCGACAGCAGTGGCGGAGTCCAGTCCGTCGACCGGGCCATCACCATCCTGGAGATCCTCGCCGAGCGCCGCGAGGCCGGGGTGAGCGAGATCGCCCAGGAGATATCGGTGCACAAGTCGACGGCGTTCCGGCTGCTGGGCGCGCTGGAGTCACGCGGCCTGGTCGAGCAGGCCGAGGAGCGGGGCAAGTACCGCCTCAGTTTCGGGATCATCCGCCTCGCGGGCGGGGTGGCCTCCCGGCTCGACCTCACCCAGCAGAGCCGCCCCGTCTGCCGCCGTCTCGCCGAGGAGATCGGCGAGACGGTCAACATCGCCGTGCTGCGCTCCCACTACGCGGTCAACCTGGACCAGGTACGCGGCCCGGCGGCGGTCACCACGCACAACTGGGTCGGGGAGCTCACCCCGCTGCACGCCACCTCCAGCGGCAAGGTCCTGCTGGCCCACCTCGACGACCTGCACCGGGCCCGGCTGGTCACGGCGGCCGGCCTGGAGCCGTACACCCCGAACACGATCACCTCGGCCGAAGCGCTGGAGGCGCAGCTTCTCCAGGCCCGCGAGCGGGGCTACGCCGTCACCGTCGAGGAGTACGAGATCGGCCTGAACGCCGTCGCTGCCCCCGTCCGCTCCCACGACGGCGAGATCGTCGCCGCGGTCAGCGCGTCCGGCCCCGCCTACCGCTTCAGCGAGGAGCGGCTGCACGAGCTGGCACCGGTCATGATCGCCGGAGCCCTGGACATCAGCCACCGCCTGGGCCACACCGAACGGATCTGAGCGCCCGGTCCTTCCTGGTCGCCGTGCGCCACCCCAGGGACCCCGGCGGCCCCGAGCCCCGCTTCGCCGCGGATCGGGTGAGCCGCGGATCGGGTGAACCGCGGATCGGGTGAGCCGCGGATCGGGTGAGCCGCGCCGCCGCCATGCCGTCGCGGCAGCGTGCCGTCACCGGCCGGGCGAGCGCTGGGCGGGTCTGCCGCCGAAGCGCCAAAGATGGACCTCCGTGCGGCCGCCGCCGGCCGGCAGCAGTGCCGCGGCGGCTTCGCGGTCCGGCGCCTCCACCACGGCCGCCCGGCCGATCCGCGCCCCGCCGTCGAGGGCGAGCAGCTCGCCGTACACGATCATGTGCCTCGACGGGGCCGGCACGGGGCCGGACCCGCCCATGGTGATCATCAGGAACCGGCCGTAGCCGGCGACGGCCTCGGTGAAGTCCCACATGGTGCGGCCCAGGGCGTTGCGAAAGCGGCACAGCAGTACCGACTCGAAGACGCCGCCGCGGTGGTAGGGCTCCGCGTAGGCGAACGTGCGGGCGGCGTCCGCGTCCGGAAGGTCGACGATGTGCAGGCTGCCCGTCGACACGGCCTCGTCGCCGTCGCCGGTCAGCGTGGGGCCGCGGGCGACCAGCGTCTCCCCGTACCCGTCCATGAAGGACCAGTGCTCCTCGCTCAGGCTCATCTTGAGCTCGAAGGCGCCGGGGCGGTCACGACCGTATACGAAATACTCCACGACCGTTCAGCCTAGATGATCGTGGCGGCGGCCCCCCGCGTACGCCGACGGGTCCGCCGCCGGCTCGCCGGGTGGCCGGCCGGTGCCGATCCGGGCGCGGGGGCAGGCCGAGTCGTGATCGTCGTCGGTGCCGGCCACCGGGCCCGGATTCCCGACCCCGGACTACTGCTGGAGGAAGTCCGTGGTGTGGGCCAGCTCGCGGCCGGCCTCGATGTCGGCCTTGAGGGCTTCGACCTTGCCGGCGGCGTAGGAGTAGGCGTCGGATCCCAGGAGCCGGCGGAGCGGCCCGTCGCCGGAGACGGCGAGGGAGATGATCGCGGCGGCGCCCTTCACGGGATCGCCGAGCTGGCTTCCCTGCAGCTCCAGGTGGTTCCTGGTCATCTCGCGGATGGACTCGTAGCCCTCCGTCGTCGAGGCCGGCAGCGCCAGCGAGTCGCTCGTCAGGAAGCTGGTCCGGAAGTAGCCGGGCTCCACGACGGTGACCTTGACGCCGAACTCCGCGACCTCGCCGGCGAGCGCCTCGCTCAGGCCCTCCAGCGCGAACTTGCCCGCGCAGTAGAGGCCCCAGCCCGGAACGGCGACCAGGCCGAGCACGGACGAGATGTTCAGGATGTGGCCGCTCCCGCGTGTCCTGAAGATGGGCAGCACCGCTCGCAGCACGTTCCACAGCCCGAAGATCTGGACGTCGAACATCTGCCGGGCCTCGGCGTCGGTGGTCTCCTCGACCGAGGCCAGAAAGCCGTAGCCGGCGTTGTTGACGACGACGTCGAGACCTCCGAAGCGCCCGGTGGTGCGGCGAACGGCCTCGGCGACCGCGGTCTCGTCCGCGAGGTCGACGCTGAGGGCCAGCAACCGCTCGGTGTTCACGCCGCCGAGGGCCTCGGCGAGGCGCTCGGTCGAGCGGGTGGTCGCGGCGACGTTGTCGCCACGCTCGAGCAGCTGCCGCACGAGCTCGAGGCCGAGGCCACGGGAGGCACCCGTGACGAACCAGGTCGCCGGAGTGCCGGTGGGGTAGGTCATGTCGATCGTCTCCTCGATGGTGGGCCGGTGTTCCGCCGCCGGGTCCTGCTCGGCGGCGTGAACTCCAGTCTTCGGGGCGCGATGACCCCAGGAAGGGCCACGAAAGGCCCTCCTCGTCCTCGGACCGGACGACCTAGGACGCGGCGGACCAGGTTGATCCGCGCGGTTCCTGCGAGAATGCGGGCATGACGGTGAGCAACAGGGAGCTTGCGGATTTCCTCCGGCGCGCCCGGGGCAGGATCGATCCGTCGCGCGCGGGGTTGCCGGCCGACGACAGGGTCCGGCGGGTGCCCGGACTCCGCCGCGAGGAGGTCGCGCTGCTGGCCGGGGTGTCCACCGACTACTACACCCGGCTGGAGCAGGGCCGGCCGATCACCCCGTCCGCCGGGGTCCTCGACGCGATCGCCCGTGCGCTCGGCCTGGACGCGGCCGGCCGCGATCACCTCGGGCACCTGGTCGGACCCGCCTCCGGGGCGCGCCGCCGCGTCCCCACCGTCCAGAGGGTCCGCCCGGGGCTCCACCGGTTCGTCGACGCCCTGGGCGGGAATCCGGCGCTGATCCTCGGCCGCAGGACCGATGTGCTGGCCACCAACCGCATGGTCAGGGCCCTGCTGACGGACTTCGACGCGCTCCGGCCGCGGGAACGGAACTACGCGCGGTGGATGTTCCTCACCGACGAGGCGCGCAACCTCTTCCTGGACTGGGACGTGCAGGCGCGCGCGGCCGTCGAGAGCCTCCGGCTCGACCTCGGCAACGACCCCGGCGATCAGGCCGCGAAGGATCTCGTGGCCGAACTCGTGACGCGCAGCCCCGAGTTCCGGCGGTGGTGGGAGGAACACGGCGTGTATCGGCGCACGTTCGGCTCCAAACACCTCCGGCACCCGGTCGTCGGAGAGCTGACGGTCGACTACGAGACGTTCACGATGCCCGGCGATCCCGATCAGACCCTCTTCGTCTACACGACCGAGGCCGGGACGGCATCGCGGCAGGCCATGGACCTCCTGGCCGGCTGGGTCCTTTCCGGCGACGCCGCCGGACGCGGGCGGCGCGCCGGGTAGCCGGCGCGGTGCCGGCTCACGGCCTTCCCGGCGGAGGCGGCGATCGTATTTGCGGTGATCGTCTTTTCGGCTTCGTCACTCGGTTCGGCCCGGCTCGGCTCGGCCACCGCGGAGGACGTGGCCACGGCCCGCCTCCGTCGTCGGGGGTCTGCCCGGCGAGGTGTGAGCGGGGTGCCGATCCGAGGATCCCGGTCGCCGGGTCGGCGGCCTGTTCGGCCTGGCTCACAGCCAGTCGTGTTCACGCGCGTACCGCGCCGCTTCGTGCCGGGTCCGGGTCTGGGTCTTCTGCATCGCGTTCGAGAGGTAGTTGCGCACCGTGCCTTCCGCCAGGTGGAGCCGGGCGGCGATGTCGGCGACCGAGTAGCCCTCGCCGGTCGCTCGCAGCACGTCGAGCTCGCGGTCGGTGAGCGGGCAGTCGTCGACGACGGCGCGGGCGGAGACGTCCGGGTCGATCCATCGCTTGCCCTCGTGCAGGGTCTTGATGACGGAGACGATGTGCGCCGGTTCCGCTGACTTGCTGACGAAGCCCTGGACTCCGAGCTTCAGCGCCCTGCGCAGCACGCCGGGCCTGGCGTGGCGGGTCAGCATGAGGATCACCTGTTCCGGCCGCGCGCGGCGGATCTCCGCGACGGCACCGAGCCCGTCCACACCGGGCATCTCCAGATCGATGACGAGCACGTCGGGCCGGTGTCGCAGCGTGGCCTGGACGGCCCCCTCCCCCTCCTCCGCCTCGGCGAGCACGGTGATCTCGCCCTCGAGCGGGAGCAACGCCGCCAGCGCCTTGCGAAGGAGTGCCTCGTCGTCGGCGAGCACCACGGTGGTCATCGGTCGTCCTTTCCCCGGTTCAGAGAGCGGCGCCCGAACGGCCGTGCGGGAATGCCGCAGCCGTCAGGAAACGCCCGTCCTTCTGCTCCACCGTCAGCTCGCCTCCGTTGCCCACCACTCGTTCCTTGAGCGTGGCGAGCCCCCGCAGTTCGGGAAGCGGGGCCTTCGAAGCTCCGTCGTTGACGATGGTGATGCCCGACTCCGACAGGGTGATGCGCACCTGCTCGGCCTGCGCGTGCCGCAGGATGTTGGTCGTCGTCTCCCGCAGGACCTGGCCGAGCAGCTCGCCCACGTGCGCGTCGACCTCGCCCTCACGGTCGACGCGCACGTCGATGCCCGCGGCCTCGAAGAGGTTCTTCGCGTTCTCCAGCTCCGCGGACAGGTTGAGCCGCCGCTGCGCGTAGGCGAGCTGCTTGGTCTGGGTGATGGTGTCGCTGACCAGGGCGTGCACCTCGCGCAGTTCCTGCTCCACCCGTTCGGGGTCGCTGTGCACCAGCCGCCGGGCCAGCGCGATCTTCAGCTTCACCACGTGGAGCGTGTGGCCCTGGATGTCGTGCAGATCGCTGGCGAAACGCATGCGCTCCCGGACGACGGCCAGCTCCGCTTCGCGTTCCCGTGCCTCCTCCAGCTCCGCGACGAGGCCGTAGAACCTCTGGTTGGGGAACATGAAGCCGGTCAGCACCGCCGTGACGCCCGCGGGAACGATGACGTATCCGATCAGAACGCCGGAGACGTCCTCCTGTGTGATCAACAGCCTCGCCGCGCCCACGACGGCGACGTAGGCGACCAGTCCCAGGGCCGCCGCGCCTCGGTGGCGCGGTAGCTGGGGAACGGCGAGGGGGCCCACGACCGAAAGGCCGTAGAACGCCGTGTGAGCGTCCATCACCAGCACGCCGAGGAGCCACACGACCGCGGCGACGCTCAGGCAGGGGAGCGCGACGCGGGAGATGTCGCGCGCCGCCCACCACACGAAGGCCACCAGGGCCGCGACCACGCCCAGGCCCAGGACGGCGGCCTGCCACCAGGTCTCGGCGTCCCTCGCCACCAGCAGCACCCCTACGGCGGCGAGCAGCGGGAGGAACATGACGAGATTGAGCCTGCGCAGGCGTCCCCGCGACGCCTCGGTGTGCTCGGACGTCGTGTGTGCCGCCGCCCGGACCGGCCTCACCGGCCCTCACCGGGTCGCCGGGCCGCCGGGCCGGGCGTCGGAACCGTCGCAGCGCTCGCCGCGGTGAGCACCGTGGCCGTCCGTATCGGCCACCGGTCGCCCTCCGGCCACGGCCCGGTGCCGTCAGGAAAGGGGCCGGCATCGAGGTGGTGGAGGAAGAACGCTGCGCACACCAGGAGAGAGACGGTCGTTTTCCCCGTCAGCAGTACGCGCGGGGGTCTGGTGTCCATGGGTGGCTCTCCGGGATCGAACAGCTGAGTCCGCCCAGTATTCTTCCGGCCCCGTGGCGGCACCAGTGACGCTGCGTCATATGTCGGCCCCGGGAATGTCATGGTGAGGTCATGACGTGGTCGCACTGCCCGGTGAGCGCGGCGGCTGCTGAGATCGACGGCATGTCCTCGACACCGGTCATCGACGTTGAACGTCTGAACATCACCTACGGCGACTTCCACGCCGTGAAGGACCTGTCCTTCCAGGTACGGCGCGGGGAGCTCTACGCGCTGCTCGGCACGAACGGGGCGGGGAAGACCTCGACCCTGGAGACCGTCGAAGGTCATCGCAGGGCCGCCTCGGGCACCGTGCGGGTCTTCGGGGAGAGCCCGCGCGACCGGCGGGCGGTGCGGCCCAGGATGGGCGTCATGCTGCAGGAGAGCGGGTTCTCGCCGGACCTGACGGTGAGGGAGTCGGTCCGGCTGATCGGAGAGCTCACCCGGCGCACGGACACGGTCGAACGCGTGCTCGGCATCGTGGATCTCACCCGCAAGGCCGGCACCAAGGTGTCCCAGCTCTCCGGCGGCGAGAAGCGCCGTCTGGACTTCGCCACCGCCGTGTACGGAACGCCTGAGCTGATCTTCCTGGACGAGCCCACCACCGGGCTGGACATCCAGTCCCGGGACGATCTGTGGGACACCGTGGACAAGCTGCGCGAAGACGGCTCCACCATCGTTCTCACCACGCACTACCTGGAGGAGGCGCAGCAGCACGCCGACCGCATCGGTCTCATGCACAAGGGCGCCCTCCACCGGGAGGGGACCGTCTCCGAACTGACGCGGACCATGCCCGCCGCCATCCGCTTCTCCCTGCCCGACCCCGCCCCCGCACCGCCGCTGCAGGCCACGCGCGACGGCAACGGAACGTTCCTCATCGAGACCTTCGGCCTGCAGAAGGATCTGCACACCCTGCTCCGCTGGGCGCAGGACCACTCGGTGGAGCTGCGGGGACTCCAGGCCGGGCCGACCCGGCTCGACGACGTCTTCCGCGCCATCGGCACCGACTAGCCCACCGAACTTTCCAAGGAAAGGAGCTTCGCCATGCTCTCGATCGCTCGCAGCGAGCTGGTCCAGATCTTCCGGAACCGGCTGGTTCTGGTCACCAGTCTCGTCATGCCCGCGGCGGTCAGCGCGGTCTTCATCTACCAGCACGAAGGCTTCGCGGCCCTGGGCAGCCTCGGATACATCGCGGCGATAACGATGTTCACCGTGGGGGCGTTCGGGCTCTACACCACCACGGTGACCACCCTGGCCTCGCGCCGGCAGAACCTCTTCCTCAAGCGGCTGCGCTCCACCGCGGCGAGCGACACCGGCATCCTGTCCGGGCTGCTTCTCCCGATCACCGTCATCTCGCTGGTCCAGGTGGCCGCGATCATGACCGCCCTGGCCGTGGTCACCGGCGAGCCGGACAACGTCCTCCTCCTGGCGGCCGCCGCCCTCTCGACGGTGATCATGATGCTCGGCCTGGGGCTGGCCACGGCGGGGGTGACGAACTCCCCCGAGCACGCCCAGGTGACCACGCTGCCCGTCTGCCTCGGCGTCATCGCCGTGGCCAGCTGGGTGGGCATCACCGGCACCGGGGAATTCACCCTGCTCAAACGGCTGCTTCCCGGCGGCTCGGCCACCGAACTGGCCGTCAACGCCTGGAACGGCGGCGTTCCCGTCACGGACTCCCTGATTCTCCTGGCGCCTACGCTGGGCTGGGTCGTCGTCGCCGTCGCGCTGGCTTCCCGGATCTTCCGCTGGGAGCCGCGCCGATGACGACGCCCGGCGTGCGTCGGCGCGTCGTCCGAAGGCACGAATCCGGCGGCCGGGAGACGCAGGTCACTTTCGTCCGTGTCACAGGGAGCCGGGCTGCCTCGTCTCAGAGGGTGTAGCCGTCAACGACCACAGAGGGGCACACCATGGACGCACGACTGGACTTCTTCGCCGACCCGGCCTCCGGCAAGATCCTCAAGCACTTCATGGCGGCGGGCAAGGCTCTCAAGGAGTCGCCGCTGCCGGCCGCCACGCAGGAGCTGGTGGCGCTTCGCGTAAGCCAGATCAACGGTTGCGCCGTCTGCGTCGACATGCACACCAAGGAGGCCGTCGCCGCCGGCGAGACCCCGGTGCGGCTGAACCTGGTCGCGGCGTGGCGCGAGGCCACGGTCTTCACCGAGGCCGAGCGTGCCGCGCTGGAGCTGGCGGAGGAGGGGACCCGGGTCGCGGACGCGGCCGGCGGGGTCGGCGACGAGGTGTGGGCGTACGCCGCCAAGCACTACGACAAGGAGCAGCTCACCGCCCTGGTGATCCTGGTCTCCTTCATGAACACGGCGAACCGGCTGAACATCATCACCCGGCAGCCGGCCGGCGACTACCAGCCCGGGCGGTTCCACTGAACGGCACCGGTCCGCTGAACGGCGCCGGCGACCGGCTCGGGGCCCGGCTGCGGGCTCCGAGCCTTCCGGGCCCGAGGCGTTGCCCCGGCCCGCCGTCGGCATGGATGATCATCGGAGGATGTCCGCGCCGGCGAGTACGGCCGGGCGGGAGAGGGTCGAGGGGCGGGGACCGGACGTGAGCGAGGTCGAGGAGTTCGAGGAGCTGCGGCCGCTGCTGTTCTCGATCGCCTATCGGATCCTGGGCAGCGTCGGTGAGGCCGAGGACGCGGTGCAGGAGACGTGGCTGCGCTTCGACGGCTCCCGGGCGCGCCCCAGGTCGGCCAAGGCCTTCCTCGCGGCCGCGGTGACGCGGGTCTCGATCGACGTGCTGCGCTCGGCGCGGGTGCGGCGGGAGGAGTATGTGGGGCCGTGGCTGCCCGAGCCGCTGCTCGCCGACCCCTATGAGGATCCGGCGCGGTCGGCGGAGCTGGCCGACTCGGTGTCGATGGCGGCGCTGCTGCTGCTGGAGCGGCTCAGCCCGCTGGAGCGGGCGGTCTTCGTGCTGCGGGAGGTGTTCGGCTTCGGATTCGACGAGGTCGCCACGGCGGTGGGACGGTCGGAGGCGGCGTGCCGGCAGCTGCTGGTGCGGGCGCGGCGCCACATGGAGGCCGGGCGGCCGCGCTTCGAGGCGGCCCGCAAGGAGCGGGAGGAGCTGGCGTCGCGGTTCTTCGACGCCTTCCGCGAAGGCGACGTCGACGGCCTGCGGGAACTGCTCGCCGCCGACGTGTCGATGGTCGGCGACGGCGGCGGCAAGGCCCCGCAGCTGGCCAGGACCGTCGTCGGCGCGGGGAACGTGGCCCGGCTGCTCGCCTCCGTCTCCCCCCGGCTGGCCCGGGTCGACGTGACGTTCGAGCCGCACGAGATCAACGGGGAGCCGGGCGCGATCTTCCGCGATCGGGACGGCAGGGTGCTCCACACCCTGGTGCTCGACGTGCTCGACGGGCGGATCCAGACGATCCGCTCGGTGATCAACCCCGACAAGCTCGGGCACGTGGGCCCGGTGGCGGACGCCTGGGCGATCGACCGCGAGGTGAGGCGGGCACGCCGACCCGCGAGATGACCACCACGGCCTGATGGTTCGAACCGCTTCCACGGTCTGTGCCAGGCGTGCATCACTACTCGGTGCTACTGTATAGTGGTACTCGGTACCACCGAGTACCAGGAGACCGAAGAGGACCCATGATGGACGACCTGACGGAGATGCTGAAGGGCACGCTCGAGGGCTGCGTGCTCGAAATCATCGGCAACGAGGAGACCTACGGGTACGCCATCACGCGTCGGCTGAACGAACTCGGCTTCGCCGACGTCGTCGAGGGGACGGTTTACACCATCCTGCTGCGACTGGAGAGGAACAGGCTCGTCCAGGTGACGAAACGACCGTCCGGGCTGGGCCCGCCGCGCAAGTTCTACGCGCTCAACGACGCGGGGCGCGAAGAACTCGCGACGTTCTGGGCGAAATGGGAGTACGTCACATCACGGATCGACAAGCTCAAGGAAGGCGGGAGATGAACTTCTGGGAGACCATCACCGGCAGCGATCTCACCAGGGAATACAAGGCGTTCGAAGCCCGGGCCGAGGCGTTGCCGGCCGACCACCGGGCGGCATGGGAAGAGATCAAGTGTCATCTTTTTCCCTACGGGGACTTCACAGGCCGGAACCTGATGCCGATTCTCGACGGCGCTCTGGGGCTGCTCGAAGAGACGGCGGCCGACGGGCAGAGCGTCCACGAGGTGCTGGGTGACGACATCAAGGGCTTCTGCGCGGCGCTGGCCGGCGAAGAGGGGGGCCGGAGCCATCGCGACCGGTGGCGTGAGCAGCTGAACAGGAACGTCGCAAGGAAATTGGGCCGGCTGGGAGGCTGACGTGGGCATCCGGGACATCATCGATGGCAAGAAGCAGTGGCGGGCGCACGTGGCGCGGGTCAAGGCGCTCCCGCCGGACTACCAGATCGTCTACAAGGAGATCCAGAGATACCTCTTCAAGGTCGGGCCGATCGACCTGCTCGACGGGTCCCTGCTCTCAGGGATCCTCGATTTCTTCGAGGAGGGCGCCGCGGCAGGCAAGGGAGTCCTGGAACTCGTCGGCGACGACGTCGCCGCCTTCTGCGACGGCCTGATCAAGGACTCGCGCACCTACGCGGACATCTACCAGGAGTCCGTCGGCGGGAAAACCGGCATGGCCGAGAAGTGACACCCGCCGGCCCGGGGCACCGGCGGGCGCCTTGACGACCGTGACGTCGCCGTCGTACCAGTGGCGTATGCCCGGGCGGCCCTGACGACCGGGGTCAGGGAGACGGTCACGCCTCGCGCGCCGGCCCGCGCGGCGGATCCCGCCGGAACGGGAATGCCGGCAGCCGGGAGGCGGTTGCCTACTCGCTGGACCGTCTCGCCTGACAGCCAGGTCGCCGGCGCGGCGGGTCCGGCACCGACGTCCGCGCTCGACCCGCAAGGAGAAGTCCCTCACGTGACGACGACAGCAGCCTCGGGGGGCGTCGGTCTCCGGTCGGAGCGCGGGCCCGTGCTCGCCGCCATCATGCTCTGCACCGGTCTGGTGGCCCTCGACAGCACGATCATCGCGACGGCGGTGCCGTCCATCGTCCGCGACCTCGGGGGTTTCTCGCAGTTCCCCTGGCTTTTCTCGATCTACCTGCTCACCCAGGCGGTCACCGTCCCCCTCTACGGCAAGTTCGCCGACATCTTCGGGCGCAAGCCGGTGATGTTCTTCGGCATCGCCGTGTTCCTCCTGGGCTCGGTCCTGTGCGGCGTCGCCTGGAGCATGCCGGCGCTCATCGCCTTCCGCGCGCTGCAGGGCATCGGCGCCGGGGCCGTGCAGCCGATGAGCATCACGATGGTCGGCGACCTGTACTCCGTCGAGGAACGCGCGCGCGTGCAGGGGTACGTGGCGAGCGTCTGGGGCGTCTCCTCGGTGGTCGGGCCCGCCCTCGGCGGCCTCTTCTCGGAGTACGTCTCGTGGCGGTGGATCTTCTTCATCAACCTGCCGCTCGGCGCCCTAGCCGCCTGGGTGCTCGCCCGGCGCTTCAGGGAGCGGGTGACCCGCAGCTCCCACCGGATCGACTACCTCGGGGCGACGCTGCTCATGGCCGGCTCCTCTCTGGTCATCCTCGGCCTGCTGGAGGGCGGTGTGGCGTGGGGCTGGGGATCGGCGCAGAGCCTGCTCATCTTCGCGGCGGGGGCCGTCATGATCGTCGCCTTCGTCCTCGTGGAGCGCAGGGCCGCCGAACCCGTCCTGCCGCTGTGGGTGTTCCGGCACCGCACGCTCACCGGCGGCAACCTCGTCTCGCTGGGCATCGGCGCCCTCATGATCGGCCTCAGCTCGTACGTGCCGACCTACGCCGAGGGCGTCCTGGGGACCGGCGCCCTGGTCGCCGGCTTCGCCCTGGCCGCGCTCACCATCGGCTGGCCCATCGCCGCGACCCTGTCGGGACGCCTCTACATGCGCATCGGCTTCCGTGACACGGCGCTGATCGGCGCCGGCCTGATCGTGGCCGGCACCGTCCTGTGCACCCTGCTGTTCACCCGGCACGCGCAGATATGGGCGGTCGCGGCGGCGTGTTTCGTGGTCGGCGCCGGGCTGGGGCTCGCGTCGAGCCCGACCATGGTCGCCGTCCAGTCCGTCGTCGGCTGGGAACGACGCGGCGTCGTCACCGCGACCAACATGTTCTGCCGCTCCATCGGCAGCGCGATCGGCGCGGCGGTCCTCGGAGCCCTGTCGAACGCCACTCTGGCCGACCGCTTCGCCCACCCGCCGGCCTCGGTGGCCGGCCGGCTGCCCGGCAGCGTGGACGCCACGAGCCTGGTGCTCGGCGGCCAGAACCCGGGCGGTCAGCCGGCCGTGACGTCCTTCATCCGCGGCGCCCTCTACGACGCCACCCACATCGTCTTCCTCTCCCTCGTCGTGGTGGCCGTGCTCGGCCTGGCCGCCCTGCTGCTCATGCCCAGGCGCACCGAGCAGCTCACGTTCGACTGACCGGGCGGGCGGCCCCCTCCCCGGCGCGCCTCGCCGGGCGCGCCTCACCGGGGAGGCGCCCGGCGCTCACCCGTGACCGTGACGCGCCCAGGCGCGCACCGCCCCCCGCCGACGTCGAGCCAGGCGCAGGTGTCCGGCGGCAGCAGCCCGCCCGCGACGGGGCCGCCGGCCAGCAGGACGACGCGGTGGCCGGGCGGCTCGACCGGGACGTCCGAGAAGTTGACGACGCAGGCGAAGCCGTCGCCGCGGGTGAAGGCGACCGTCCCGGGGCCGGTTCTGGTTGACCTGCTTCTCCGCGGTGGCGAGGAGCTGCCCGGCGTCGGCGGCCGGGTCGGCGAGGACCTTCTGCGTCACCGGGTCGAGCGCGGCGTAGACCTGCTGGGCGTTCGGCGGCTCCAGCTTCACCGGGATCGAGTCCATGGCGGCGGCGATGGCCTCGCTGCCGGGCGTGACGTAGCGCATGGTGGTGCGGGGGTTTCCTTGCCGGGCCCTGTCCATGATCGACCGGAGGGGACTTCTGCTTCGCCCGGGCAAGTGGCTGCGGAGTGACACGGCTGGCGCAGGTCGAGCCCGGCGTACCCGTTCGGGAGAACGCGGGCGTAGCCGAGGTGGGCGCGACCGGTGTGGGGGCGGATGCCGGCGGCCGCGGGGCGGTGCGCCTGGTCGGCGGACGGCGGTGATCGCTCATGTAGGTGACAATGGCTGACTGTCACCTACATGTTCATGCTGGATCTGGGCCGCCCCATGGACCCGCTGCCGACGAATCCGCCGCGATGATCTCCCGCCACACCTCCAGCAATCCCGCCAACCCGGCAACCGGCTCGGGACGGGCCAGCAGGTCATACAACGGCCGCGCGAACCGATCGCATGGCCGACGACCGTCCACGGCCGAGCGGAGGATCTCTACAGCCTCCGGCCCGTCACCTTTGCCGGCCACGGCCAACGCGCGGATCTCAGCCGTCGCGAACACCGACGGACGGAACATTCCGTGCGGCCACGGCTTGGCGATGGCGGCCAGCACCGAATCCGGTGTATGGGCTGAGGCGCCGTCTTGAGAGCTCACCCGGGTGACGATCCACCTCAACAGTTCGGAGCGCGGCCAGCTTCCGGCCTTTTGCAGCGCCGGCTGCGCCCGTTCCAACTCTCCGGTGAATAAAAACAACATGCCCATCCATCCATGGGGATTAGGGTAGTCGGGATCAATCTCGATCGCCCGGCGAAAAACGGCCTCGGCCTCCGTGAACTGCTTCAAATGGAAGAGTGCGCACCCGAGATTGTTGTGGGCCACGGCGTAGTCAGGGGCCATCTCGATCGCCCGGCGAAAAACGACCTCGGCCTCCGCGAACCGCCCCAAATAAAAAAGTGCGCACCCGAGACCGAGGTGGGCCACGGCGGAGTCAGGATCAATCTCGACCGCCCGGCGAAAAACGACCTCGGCCTCCGCGAACCGCCCCAAATGAAGAAGTGCGCACCCGAGATCGTAGTGGGCAGTGGCGTAGCCGGGGTCGAGGTGGATCGCGTCGCGGTAGGCGATTACGGCCTCTTCGTACCTCCCATAGCCGGCCTCGGTGTCCCCACGCCCCTTGCTGGCCAAGCTCTTGAGCCGGTTGGCCTCACGGTAGGCGCTCCTAGCCTCTTCGTGACGGGCAAGCTCGGTGAGCGCGTCACCTAACTCATGATGGATCCGGGGATCATTGGAACGGAGATGTACCGCGTCGCGGTAGGCGGCCACGGCCTCTTCGTGTCGGCCGAGTCGGTGGAGCACGTTTCCCAGTCCCCGGTGTGTGTCGGCATGGCCGGGGTCGAGGCGAACCGCTTCCTCGTAGGCGGCCACGGCCTCTTCGTGGCGGTGCGAGGAGGTGAGTTGGCGTGCCTGCTCACTCAGTGCACGAGCGTACAAGGATGCCTGCCTCCACAACTCGACTCGAGTGGTGCGGGTGCTGGGGTGGTCGGCGCCCAGTATCCGTGTCTGGTCAGCCAGCAACTCCTCAAGCTCGGCCGTCGCTGCCGCGCTGTCGCCTGCGATCGCTCGTCGCTGTGCCAGAGTGAGTCGGGTCACGAAGACTTCGGGATGATTGGGGCCGAATACTCGCAGATCATCGGCCAGGAGCTGTTCGAGAGCTGTCACGACGTCCGCGTTGGTTTCTTGCAGGAGAGCCAGGCTGAAGCGGTCGACCAGGGTAAAAGGATGGTCCGGTCCCAGGATCCTTGTATCATCGGCCAGCAATTCCCTGAACATGGCTTCTGCTCCGGCTCGGTCTCCTGCCGACTGCTGTGCCTGCGCCAGCCCAAAACGAATCGTGAGGGTTTCCTTATCGTTCGCACCCCTTATCCGCACGCTGTCTGCAAGCAGGTCCTTGAGCTCCACCACGGCCTGATTTATGTCTCCATTGGCCACCCGACAATTCGCCAGTTCATAGCGGGTGACCAAGGTAACGTTGTGGTCTGGTCCCAGCGCTCGAAGCATGTCGGCCAGCAGTTCCTCGAAAGCCGCCACCGCTCCCGCCGTATCTCCTGCGCTACCGCGCCAGTACACCGATTTCAGCCGGATGTCGAGAGTGCTGACATGATCGGGTCCGAAGATCTCTTCAGTGGCCAGGTGGAGCTGGGTGAACTCAGCAAAGGCCGCCTCAGGCTGCAAGGCATCGCCGAGGCTGTGAGCGGACTGGTCGAGGACCTGGTGGATTTTGTCGTTCCGCTGCCATAGAGCGGTGCCCGTGGTGTCGCGCAGGGCGGTGGTGTTGGCGCGAAGTACCGGGCCGAGCTGGTCGCGCTCGATGTCCGGCCATGCCTGTATGAGCGCGTCAGCGGCTCGATGAGCGACATCGAGCCGCCGGTCTGCTGTGAGGGCCTCGTAGGTGGCACGCTGGATGAGCTGGTGGACGCGGACCTCACGATAGGTGGCGGCGGGGTTGTGGGTGATGAGGCCGAACCGGTGCAGCACCCGCAACCCGTCCCGGACCAGGTCGGAGTCGCCGGTGGCCAGATGAGCGAGGACGGGCCGGCTGGTGAGCACGGCGTCCGGGATGCCGTTGGGGTCCAGCACCGACAGTAGTTCCAGCAGCGGCCGCGCTATTCCCGCAGGGCGCGCAGCGTCAGCCCTGTCGATCGACAGTACCCAGGTCTTGGTGACGATCTGCTGGTGATCGTCGGGAAGGCTGTCGGGCGATATGCCCTCGAGGGGCCGCTCGGCGAGCAGTCTCCGGTAGTCGGCGATGGCGATGTCGGCGTCGATGAGGTAGGCGGTGGCCTGGGCGAGTGCGAGCGGCAGGAACCCCAGGTCGGCAGCCAGTCCGTTCAGTTGCTCGGGCGGTTCGTCCCGATCGCGGGGGGCGAGCCGTTCGGTGAGGTAGGCACGGGCTTCGGCCCGGGTGTAGGTGTCGATCGACACGAGGTGCCGCCCCTGACCGGCCAGGGCGGCATCGCGGCGGCGGGTGGTGGCCAGCACCTTGCCTTTCGCGTCGGCGGGCGGCCACCACCCCGAGACATCGGCGGGGTCCTGGATGTCGTCGAGGACCACCAGCCAGCTGCGGTCGGTGGCGGTGGTCCAGGCCAGGAAGCGGCGAGCGTCGCCCTCACGATCGATTCCGTCACAGCCGGGAAGGTGCAGGGCCGCCGCGGCCTCAGCGTAGGCGGCGACGATCTCCTTGCGTGAGGAGGCGGTCACCCACACCACCGCCGTTCCATCGGCCAGGGCGCGGCGGGTGTAGGCGACGGCCAGCTGGGTCTTGCCGACTCCTCCCATTCCCGACAGCACCCTCGACCCGCCGCCGCGACGGCTGCTGCCGGTGAGGACGGCCGTCTGGCCGGCGGCCAGAGCGGCTTCAAGCCGGCCGGCGACCTCGCGTTCCTGGAAGCAGTCCGCAGCCAGCGGCACCATCCCTACCAGCAGCGGCTCGTCCCGGCCTGTGGTCTGCTGGACCCCGGATCCGATGGCGCCCGTGTCGGATCCGGCTACGAAGGGTCCGGCGACACCAACCTGACAGCGGCCGGGTCCAGGGCCGGATCATGGACCAGGACCGGCAGATCCGCATCCATCATCGAATCGGTGGAACCCGCCATCTGAACCTTGGCCAACCGGTAGGCGGCCAGCACCGACTGCCCGTCGGTGAGTGAAGCATAGAAACGAGCAGCGAAAGCAAGCGCAGCCGGATCACCGATGCTGCCGGCCATCCCCACCGCCAGCGGAACCGCTTTCACCAGCTCCTGCAGATGAGCCTGAGACTTACACGCGTTCAACACCACCAGCCTCGGCGGAACGTCGACCGCGCCCATCGCCTGAGCGAACACCTTCGCCGCCAGCCGATGCCCGCTACCGCGCCGGTCCGCGCCGGTCTCGAACTCCAGAAAACCCTCATCGGCGTGCCCGGAGAAACTCACCACGTGCGGAGCCACCCGGGTCAGCCCATCCAGCAGATCTCCCAGCGTCGCCGCCGGCAGGTGTTCGATCTCCACCACGTCCCGATGCAAAGCCCCTCGCACCCCTGCCCGCACCCGCCGGATCTCCTCACCTACTCGAAGGTCTCCAGCTGACGACGCCGTCAGATACAACACCCGCAAACCCGCAGAGCTCACTTCGACCGCCCTTCACCCGCTACCCGGCCAAGACCACACCCATCCAGACCAGGGCCGGCCTTCCGGCTGTCACGGCCGGCACACGGCGCAACCGGTCCTGCCCCTCGCTACCCCCTGCGAACAGATCCACCGCTCCTGGCCGCCCGCGCGTGTCTCGCCTGTTCCCCGACGCCGGTGCTTCCAGTGAACATCTGATCTCAGTGCGTGTGGGGTCATGTCATGCGAACGTGATAAATGCCAGCGCGGTCACTGGATGGACGAAGGCTGCTCGCCCAGGTCGAGAGGACCAAGCCCACGCCACGGCTTCGGCCCGGGTGAAGGTGTGGCGACCCAGAAAGTTGGGGCCCTTGGTAGTAACAGCGCGGGGAACAAAGGACACGCAGCTCGCGAGCCGACGCCCCGAACGCGGAGGCTCAGATGTCACCCCTGAACGGGTCGCGCTGCATCCGGTAGGCGAGGGCGCGACGCACGGAGGCTCAGATGTCACCCCTGAGCCGGTCGCGCTGGATCCGGTAGGCGAGGGCGCGGCGCACGGAGGCCGGTGCGGTGGTGGTGGCGACGGCCTTCGAGGGGAGGTCGAGGCCACGGCCGATCTCGTTGTACGCCTCCCGGTAGCCGCCGGGCAGCTCCGCCCGGCGCAGTCTCAGGTCCTCCTCGACGAGGCGTCGCAACTCGTCGACGCTCTGGGGGGTGAAACGCTTCCTTCCCCGGGCGATGGCGTTGACGTGACGCGTACAGCGGGCGGTGTCGTGACAGGTCTCGGAGATCTCCTCGGCGAGGCCCCACAGGCGCCCTTCGAGCCAGGGAGCGTCCTGCTGGTCGAGGGAGAGCTCCACCGAGGGGAGCGGGTCGTCCACCCCGTACTTCGTCACCTGCTTGGAGACGGCGGGCTGGCTCATGTCGGTGAGCCGGGCGATCTTGTCCTGGGTCCAGCCGTAACCGACGAAGATTTTGATCATTTCGGCGCGCAGGGCCCGCATCTCCTCGCCCGCGCGGATGACGTCGTTCACGTCGGCGAGCATCCGCCTGGCCTGCTCCTCGGTCAGCGTCACGGGATTGCGGCGCGAGTCCTCTTCACCTGCCATAGCTCGGTTATACACCCACGCCCTGCGATCATAACCGGGTTGTATAACCTGGTTATAGATGACAGGGTTCACGTCATGCCCACCTTCTCCGCACCTGACGGAACGCTGCTCGCCTACCGCGTGACCGGGGACGGCGACCCGGTCGTCTGCCTCCCCGGGGGTCCCACGGACTCCGCCTACCTCGGCGATCTCGGCGGGCTGTCCGCGCACCGCCGGCTGATCGTCATGGACCTGCGCGGCACCGGCCGGTCCGCGATCCCCGAGGACACCGCCTCCTACCGCTGCGACCGCCTGGTCGACGATGTCGAGGCGCTCCGCGACCACCTCGGGCTCGCCCGGATGGACCTGCTCGGCCACTCCGCCGGCACGAACATCGCGACGCAGTACGCGGCCCGCCACCCGCACCGTGTCGGCAGGCTCGCCCTGATCGCCCCCAGCACCCGGGCCGTCGGCATAACGATCACCGGGGAGACGCGACGCGAGCTCGCCCGGCTCCGCGAGGACGAGCCGTGGTTCCCGGCGGCGTTCGCCGCCCTGGAGGCGATCACCGACGGTACCGGCGACGACCGGGAGGCCGTCGCCCCCTTCTTCCACGGCCGGTGGGACGCCGCGGCACGGAAGCACCATGCGTCCAGCCGGCCGAGCAACGGGGAGGCCGTCGCGCTCTTCGCGGCCGAGGGCGCCTTCCACCCGGAGACCACCCGTGCGGCGCTCGTCGCCTTCGAGTCCCCCGTCCTGCTGCTCGCCGGAGAGTTCGACCTGAACAGCCCCCCTCCGGCGGCGGCGGAGTTCGCCGGGCTGTTCCCCGACGCCACGCTCGTGGTGCAGCCGGGGGCGGGCCACCACCCCTGGCTCGACGACGCCGGCCGGTTCGTGGCGACCACCGCGGCGTTCCTCGGCTGAGGACCTCCTCGTCCCCGGGTCCGAACCGACACCGATCCGGCTCGGCGTTCCGTTCCTCGCCTTCTCCACGTTCGGAACGCCCCGTCACGATCGCTGTCTCCCCCGCCCCGCGAACCGTCGTGCCGGGCAGCCGCGACCGGCCAGCCGTGCCGGATGCCTCGACCACCGCGGTGTACGGAGAACAGGGCTAGGTCGTGGACACGAACGCGTCGACGCCGGTGAGGCCGGCCGACAGCTCCCACAGGCGCGCGGCCTGGTCGGGGTCGGTCGCATGGCCGCGCACCCCGCCGCCCGGGCCGCCGTCGCCGGCCGGCTCCGCGATGTCGCAGTCCTCGCAGTACACGCCGCCCACACCCGCCAGCCGCGGGGAGGTCGCCGCCCACACCTGCGTCGCCGCACCCTGTTCGGGCGTCTTGAAGGTGGGGTCGGCCAGGTCGCCGTTCTCGTCGATCCACCCCGCGGCGACCATCTCCTCCTTCGGGAGATGGCGCTGCAGCGGGGTGAGGATGCTGCCGGGATGCACCGAGAACGCCCTCACCCCGACGCCGCGGCCGAGCGCGTCGAGCCGAGCCGCGAACAACACGTTCGCCGTCTTCGCCTGCCCGTAAGCCTGCCACCTGTCGTATCCATGCTCGAACTGCACATCGTCCCAGCGGATGCCCGTGATCGCGTGGGCGCCGGAGGACACGGCGACCACCCGCGCCCCGCCGCCGCGTGCGATCGCCGGCCAGAGCCGGTTGACGAGCGCGTAGTGGCCGAGGTGGTTGACGGCGAACTGCGCCTCCCACCCCGGGCCCACCCGCGTCTCGGGGCAGGCCATGATCCCGGCGTTGTTGATCACGATGTCGATGTCCCGGCCCGATGCCAGGAAGCGCTCGGCGAATCCGCGGACACTGCCGAGGTCGGCCAGGTCGAGGTCGTCGACCTCCACACCGTCGATTCCCTCGACCGCCTCCTGGGCGGCCGTCCGCCGCCGGGCGGGGACGACGACGCGCGCTCCGGCACGTGCCAGCGCGCGGGTCGTCTCCAGACCGAGTCCCGAGTAGCCGCCGGTGACGACAGCGGTGTTTCCGGACAGGTCGATCCCGTGCAGGACGTCGTCCGCGGTGCTCCGGGCGCCGAAGCCGGAGCCGATTCTGCGTTGAGGCGTTGTCATGGACAGAAAACTAGATCCTGGAGCACGGTCCAGGTCAAAGACATACGCGCCGCGCCATGACCGGCTCCGCCCCGTCCGCTCCCACGGCGGCGGGCTCGTCGTCACCCTCAGCGCCTCCGGTCCGGAGCGGCGGGGATGCCGCAGGTGACGACCTTCGAGCCCTCCGGCGACGGCGGTTACGCACTCGATCAGCGGTCGGCGGGGGAAGGGTGACCGGCAGCCGTGGGGGACGCGCTCCCGGCCCGCCACCAGTCGTCGAGCGGGCTGACCGGAACGGCCCGCTTGTGCCGGGTCGCGAGGTAGAGCGACTCCACCTTCTCCGCCACGTCCGGCGCGACGTCGACGCCTTCCAGATAGTCGTCGATCTGGGTGTACGTCAGGCCGAGCGCCACCTCGTCGGGCAGCGCGGGCCGGTCGTCCTCGAGGTCGGCGGTCGGCACCTTCTCCCAGGTGCTCGGCGGTGCGCCGAGCTCCTGGAGCAGGGCGGCGCCCTGGCGCTTGGTCAGCCCGGTCAGCGGGGTGATGTCGACACCGCCGTCGCCGTACTTGGTGAAGAAGCCGGTCACCGCCTCGGCCGCGTGGTCGGTGCCCACGACGAGCATGCCCAGCTGCCCGGCGATCGCGAACTGGACCACCATGCGCTCGCGGGCCTTGATGTTGCCCCGCACGAAGTCCCGCAGCTCTTCCCCTGACAGCTCCCGCACGCCGAGAGCCGTCTCGGCGGCGACGGCGTCCGCGCCCGGCTTGACGTTCACCGCGATCGACCGGTCGGGCCGGACGAACTCCAGCGAGATCTGCGCGTCGTGCTCGTCGGCCTGCACGCCGTAGGGCAGCCGCATCGCGACGAAGGTGGCCTCACGGCCCTCGGCGCGCAGTTCCTCGGCGGCGAGCTGGCACAACCTGCCGGTCAGCGTGCTGTCCTGGCCGCCGCTGATCCCGAGCACGTAGCCCTTGGCCGGGGTCGACCGCAGGTAGTCCTTGAGGAAGTCGACCCGCTGCCGGATCTCTGCCTTGGGGACGATGGTCGCCTTGACGCCGAGTTCGGCGAGAATCTGCTCTCGTAGGTTCGCCACCCACGTACTGTACTGGCGGGCGTCGGGCCTCGGAAAACTCACGGCCAGGCCGTCGGCTGGAACCAGACGGACTTGCCGCAGGGGGTAAGGGTCCAGCCCCAGTTGCGGGAGAGGTCCTGAACGATGGCGAGACCACGGCCGGAGATCTCCAGGTCGCCGGTCCGCCTCAGGCGCGGGACCGCGATACAGGCGTCGTGGACGTCCACGGTCAGCAGCTCTCCCTCCCGGCCGACCGTGACGCGGACGGGGCTCGCTGCGGGAACGTCCGGCGAGCCGTTGGGCAGCGCGAAGCCGTCCGGGAGCCGGAGGTTCCCCTTTTTCCCAGGTCGAAAGATTCGCGTTCCCCGGGAAGTCCCGGGCAATGGATATGAGCCCGGAATCGAAACGCGGATCCCCTGACATATCCGGTCTCACGGCTGAAAAGGCTCCGGCGCGCCGTTCCAAATTTCGAACCTGACGTAAACCTTGGTTTCGTTCGAGGAAGAACCGGTGACGTTCGGACCGGCTTCGGCCCGCGAACTTCCACCGGGAAGGATTTCATTCCGGGAAGGAGAGTTCCTGATCCCCTCCCTCTCGAATTCAGCCGTTCGGTGGCAGGATCGCGGCGAAAGAAGGCTCTCCGGCCAGGGCGCCGGACTTCCTCTTTACCGTGATTCCACTCCCGGGTCAACCCATCCCATACAGGTTTCCCGCGGCCCGCACCATCAGGTTGGCAGAGCCCCGACAAAGACGCTGCGTTCCGATTACCGGCGAGCCGACCACGCTTTTATACCCGATGATAAATCCCCGGCCCGTCGGCCCGAATTTTATGTGCAACAAAAAGTGTCAGAAATATTGAAAGTACGGTCACGGCGGCACACACTCGGCGTTGAGAAGGCCCGCCCCCCAGATTTTGGAGCCACAATGGACCGAGCCGTAACCGGAATTCACGGGCGTAGAAAAACGATGTTGCGGCGCCTCGCATCCGCCGTCGTCGCGATACTCGCCGTGGCATTCCTCTGCGTGCCGCCCGCCAGTGCCCTCGCGCTGCCGACGCCGAAGGATCTGACCGCCTTCCTCGACCTCGAATGCTTCAAGACCAGCCCGTACCAGCCGCCCGCCACCACGCTCAAACTGCGGCATATCAACCCCGTGCTCAGCACCCTGCCGATCGAGACCGTCACCCTCGGCCAGCGTGAGCAGCTGTGCGTCCCGGTCGCCAAGAACAACCAGACGCCGCCGTCATCCGCGCTCAACTTCATCAGGTACATCGACCTGGCCTGCTACAAGATCTCCGGCACCACTGTGACCACGGGCCTCGTGCTCAGCCACCTCAACCCGCTGTTCCAGAGCCTGCCGCGCACGCAGATCTCCCTCAACACCCCGCAGCAGCTGTGCGTGCCGGTCATCAAGAACAACGTGCTCCCACCCGCCGAGGTGCTGTCACTCGTACGCCATATCGACCTCAAGTGCTACGCCATCACCCCCAACACGTCGCTGAACCAGCAGTTGTCCCTGCGCCAGCTCAACCCCGTTCTCACCCCGATCATCCCCACGCACGGCGCGCAGGTTCTCACCGCCCGCCAGCTGTGCGTCCCGGTGCAGAAGGCCGGCGACGTCATCCCGGACGAGGTGTTCAAAATCGTCCGGTGGATCGACCTGGAGAAGTTCGACCTCGTCACCCCGGCCCTGCCCACCGTGTCGCTGACCCTGCGGCACATCAACCCCGTCCTCGCCGGTCTCCCGATCGAGCCGGCCGTCCTCAGCGGTGCCAGCCAGCTGGCCCTGCCGGTCGCCAAGAACGGCAACTTCCCGCCGGGCTGATTCCCTGACACGGAGCCCCTCCACCGGTGCCGGTGGAGGGGCTCCCTCATTGCCCTGCCCCCGATCAGGCGGGACACGCGGGGCTGTTCATCGATCACCCGGGGCTTCGGCGAACGTGGCACCGATCTCCATCATCCGCTCGACCGCGTAGGCGGGGTCGATCAACGCCTCGGGAGTGTGGAGGCCCGGCGCCACGGCTTCGCCGCGCAGGCCGAGCAGTCGTTCGACACCGAGGGCGACGGCGAGCGCGGTCAGGTCGCGTTGCCCCTCCGGGTGGCGAAGGTGGCGTCTCCTCCTGAGCGGTGCGCCCCTGTGATCCTCGCCTTCGAGATCGATCCCGACCACGCTGGAGGCGGGCTCGCCTCGGCGCCTGTTCTCGGCGGACTCACCGGCCGCGAACGCGAAGCGGACGTTCGGTGCGCCCGTCGCGATGGCGAGACTCGGAACGTCGAGGGTGGCCATGATCTGACCGGGCAGGACGGCGCCGTCGGCTCCGGAGACCTCCACCCGCGCTTCGGGACCGTCGACCCAGCTGAAGACGCCGTCGCGGCGGACGAGCCCCGCCGAGGTGGAGGCCGTCAGGCGTTCCATGTCCGCCGCAGCCGCGGGCCCGCCGATGTCCGGCTCGTCCAGTACGGCGTCGGCCCGGATGGTGTCGATCCGGCCGAACTCCCTGGCGAGGTGCAGTGTCGCGAGGACGACGAGACCGGCGTACCAGTGGCTGGCCAGCAGGATCGGGGCGGCGCCGGCCCGCTGCCCGCCCGCGACGACCTCGGGGGCGATGTCCGTCAGGCCGCTGGAGAGGCTGAGGTACGGCAGGCCGCGGTCCTGGGCGTAGCGCAGTCCGTTCAGATGGCTGTCCCACAGTGCCGCGACGACCGCCGAGTGTTCATGGCCTGCGGGGAGGCCGAGGTCGTCGCGGCGCAGATCGATGGTCACCGCTGTCGCGTCGCCGAGTTCGTCGGCGACACGCCGTGCGCGCTCCAGATCGCGGCCCGCGATCGTGAGCGGCAGCGTCGGATACCACCGGCGCAGGATGGTCGCGGTCCCCGCGCCCGCCTGACCGGAACCACCCATGATCAGTACCGATTTCGAGTGCTCCATCGCGTTCTCCTCTCGCGTTCCCACTAACTTACATTTTGTAACCTACACTTTGTAGCCTAGGCTGGGCGGCAACGCAAGGGAGCGCAATGGCCACGGCATCGACGCGCCTGTCCAGACAGGCCAGGCGGGAGCAGTTGCTCGACACCGCCCTGGGGATCGTGCGCGCCCAGGGCGCCGACGGCCTCACCCTGCTCACCCTCGCGGAGGCCGCCGGGGTGAGCAGGCCGATCGTCTACGACCACTTCGGCACCCGCCCCGGCCTGCTGCTCGCGCTCTACCAGCGACTCGACGAACGGCACCGGACCGCGTCGGCACAGGCGTTGCGGGAGGCCGAGCCCACCCTCGGCGAGACAGCCCGCGTCCTGAGCACCGCGTACTTCGCGTGCTCCACCGACATGCCGGAGTGGAACGCCGTTTCCGCCGCGCTGAAGGGAAATCCGGAAATGGAAGTGATCGAGCGGGAGATGTTCGACAGCTTCACGGACCTGATGGCCGCGGCACTGCTGCCGTACTCCGACCTCACGCCGGAAGCCCTTCGACTGCGCTGTGTCGGCGCGCTGGGCGCGGCCGAGGCGATCGCCGCGGAGCTGAACCGGGGGCGGGCGACCGTCGCCGACGCGGCCGCCGCGCTCACCGACCTGATCGTCGGCGGCATCGACACCGGGACCGGCCGATCGGCGATCGACGGCTCACGGCCGTGATCCACGGCTCGGGCAGCCGAGGGCTCCATCAGCCCGCCCGACGGCGTGCGCGGAACCGGAGGATCCTCTCCCCTCCTACGGCCATGCCGCCAGCTGGAACCATACCGACTTGCCGTAGGGGTTGAGGGTCCAGCCCCAGTTGCGGGAGAGGTCCTGGACGATGGCGAGACCGCGGCCGGAGATCTCCAGGTCGCCGGCCCGCCTCAGGCGCGGGATCGCGATGCAGGCGTCGTGGACGTCCGCGGTCAGCAACTCCCTCTCCCGGCCGACCGTGACGCGGACGGGGCTCGCGGGAACGTCCGGCGAGCCGTACGCCAGCGCGTTGGTGACGAGTTCCGAGGCCAGGAGTTCGGCGATTTCCGGGGTATCCCCCGTCGCCTTCCAGTCGGTGGCGACGTCACGCACGAACCGGCGGGCGGACGCGACACTTCTCGGTTCGCGCGGTATCCACTTCTCCCCCAGCGGGGAAAGGCCGGGATTCATCGTGTAGCGATATTCGGTCAGCTCCGCGCTCGCCTTGAGTGCCTCTTCCATGTCTTCTCTCTCCGCCTCGGATTTCGTATGTTCAGCGTGCCGAGACGTCACTACCCTTGGTAGTCGGATGGTTGCGAATGATTTCGGTGGTCACTCCACGGCTGAGCGTTCAGGTGATACTCCACGGAATGCATTCTGGCCTGATGGGCGGGTTCGTAATCGCGACGCTGGGTGGGGGAGGCGACGTACTGTATGCGGAGACGGCCGTGCGCGGTCTCATCACGAGCGACCAGGAAGACGTCACGGCGGCGGTGGAGCGTTTTGAGGCCATCCGGACCGAAGCGCTGCCGCTGAGCATGTCCATCGAGCTCATCCAGAGGGCGGACTCGGCCGGGGGGGTGGGTGAGGTCCGTCTCCCCGGCCGCGGCCGGGCTCAGGCCTGGCCGGAGACCTCCGCCGTCTCGGCGGGGGCGGGGTCGGCGACCGGTGGTCGTCCGCGCAGGGTCACCAAAGCGAGTACGGCCAAGGTCAGGGTGGCGACCGCGCCGATCCCGGCGACGAGGTTGAGGCCCGCGGTGAACGCCTCCCGGGCGGGGGCGAGTACGGCTTCCGCCTGGGCGGGCGGAAGATGTGCGACGGCGGTTATCGCGGCCTCGATCGAGTCGCGGGCGGCGGACGCCGCCTCCGGCGGGAGGCCGGCGGGAAGCGTGGCGGGCACGACCTGACGGTAGGCGGCGGCTCCGACGCTGCCCAGGACGGCCACGCCCAGGGCCAGGCCGAGTTCTGTGCTCGTCTCGGACATGGCCGCGGCGGATCCGGCCTTCTCCGGCGGGGCGGAGCCGACGACGAGGTCGGTGCCCAGCGCCATGATCGGGCCCTGGCCGACGTAGACGACGACGATGCCGGCGAGCAGGAGAGGGAGCCCGGCCGCCTGGTCGAGCAGGGACAGCAGGAGGAAGCCGGTCGCCGACACCGCCAGGGACCCGGCGACCACGACCCGCTCGGGCAGTCGCCGTACCAGGACGGGGGCGGCCAGGGAGGTGAGAATCATCGCGACCGACGAGGGCACCAGCCACAGGCCCGCCGCGAGCGGGGACAGGCCCTCGACTCCCTGGAGGAACCGCGTGACGAACAGGTAGGTGCCGGCGGTGGCGGCCAGGCCCAGGAGCAGCAGGAGCAGGGCGCCGGTGAGGGCGCGGTTCCGGAAGAGCGTCACGTCGAGCACCGGGGCGGCGAGCCCGCGCTGCCGCCGCCAGAACACCGTCCCGGCGGCCAGACCGGCCAGGACGACCCCGCCGCTCAGGACCGGGTCGCCTCCGTGGGACAGCAGCTTGACGCCGTACGCGATCGTCAGCATGGCGACCAGGGAGAGCGCGACGCTGACCGGGTCGGGCCGCCCCGCGCTGGTGTCGCGGTACTCCGGGAGCAGCAGCGGCCCGCCCGCCAGCAGCAGTCCCATCACCGGTACGGCGATCAGGAACGCCGCCCCCCACCCGAACGACTCCAGCAACGCCCCGCCGACCACCGGCCCCAGGGCGACTCCGCCGGACATGCTCGCCGCCCAGACGCCGATGGCGGTGCCCCGCTGGCGCGCGTCCCGGAACATGTTGCCGATCAGCGCCAGTGTGGAGGGCATCAGCGTCGCCCCCGCGATCCCGAGCAGCGCGCGGGCGGCGATCAGCGCCTCCGCGCTGGGAGCGTACGCGGCGGCCACCGATGCCACGCCGAACGCCCCCGCTCCCCACATCAGCAGCCTGCGTCGCCCGATCCGGTCGCCCAGCGTCCCCATCGTCACGAGGAATCCGGCGATCATGAACCCGTAGACGTCGGTGATCCACAAAATCTGCTCGCCGCTGGGCCGCAGATCGGCCACGAGACGTGGCACCGCGAGGTAGAGCACCGTGACGTCCATGGCCAGCAGCGATGTGGGCAGGGCCAGCATCGCGAGCCCGGCCCACTGTCGCGCCCCGGCGACATCAGGTCGCCGACCTGTGACTTCTCGTCCAGATGTCGATGTCATGCGGCCAAGCTAAACTGTCACATCGATGTGATAGTCAAGCCGTACGCCGGAGGAAACATGCGCATCGGGGAGCTCGAACGCCGCACCGGGGTCAACCGGCGCCTCCTGCGCTACTACGAGGAGCAGGACCTCCTCCACCCCGAGCGCAAACCCAGCGGCTACCGCGAGTACGCCGGATCGGACGTCGCGACCGTCCGTCACATCCGCAACCTGCTCGCCGCCGGACTGTCCACGGCCACCATCGCCGACCTGTTGCCCTGCATGGGCAAGGACGGCGACGCTCTCATCGCCGACTGCCCCGAACTCCTGCTCGACCTCCACCGCGAACGCGCCCGCATCCAGGCCGCCATCCACGAGTTGGAGACCGCGCGCACCACACTGGAGGCGGTCATCGCCACCGCGCCCCCCGAGGCGGAGCGGGCCGCCCGCGCCATGCTCGCCCCGGCGTCCTGACGGATCCGGCACGGCAGGCGTTCCCAGGCCCTGCCCGCCAACTGCCCGCCAACTGCCCGCCGACCGGCGCCGCGGGCCGAGTGGAGCGGAAGGCGGACGGCCCGGCTCCGCGCCTGAGCCAGGGAGCCGGGCCTACCGGTCGGCTTTCGCGGCGCGCTTGACGAGCCTGACCACGACGCTCTTGGACGTGGGCGTGTTGGAGGTCTCCGCGACCGAGTCCAGCGGCACCAGCACGTTGGTCTCCGGGAAGTACGCGGCGCAGCAGCCGCGCGCGGTCGGGTAGGCGACCGCGCGGAAGGACTCCGCCCTGCGCTCCCCGTCCGGCCACTCGCTGACCAGGTCCACCATGTCGCCGTCGGCCAGACCCCGCTCGGCCAGGTCGTCGGCGTGCACGAAGACCACCCGGCGGCCGTTGCGGATGCCCCGGTAGCGGTCGTCCATGCCGTAGATCGTGGTGTTGTACTGGTCGTGGCTGCGGACCGTCTGGAGCAGCAGCCGCCCCGGCGGGACCCGCAGCACCTCCAGGTGGTTGACGGTGAAGTTGGCCTTTCCCGTCGCGGTCGGGAAGCGGCGCTCGTCGCGGGGCGCGTTGGGCAGCGTGAAACCGCCCGAGAGGCGGGCGCGCAGGTTGAAGTCCTCGAACCCGGGGACCACCCGGGAGATGCGGTGGCGGATCACGTCGTAGTCGGCGAACTGTTCCCAGGGCACGTGCGGGTCGGCGCCGAACAGCTCCGTCGCCAGGCGGCGGACGATGTCCACCTCGGAGAGCAGGTCGCCGGAGGCGGGCGGCAGGTTGCCCCGCGAGGCGTGGACCATGCCCATGGAGTCCTCGACCGTGACGAAGCGGCCCGCGCGGTCACCGGGCGCGACGTCGCGTTCGGTGCGTCCCAGCGTGGGGAGGATGAGCGCCTCGCGCCCGCACACGGCGTGGGAGCGGTTGAGCTTGGTCGACACCTGCACCGTCAGCCGGGCCCGGCGCATCGCCTCCTCGGTCACCGCCGTGTCGGGGGTCGCGGCCACGAAGTTGCCGCCCATCGCGACGAAGACCTTCGCCCGCTCCGACCGCAGCGCGCGGATCGCCTCCACGGTGTCGAAGCCGTGCTCGCGGGGCGGCTCGAAGCCGAACTCGTCGCGCAGCGCGTCGAGGAACCAGGCCGGCGGCCTCTCGTTGATGCCCATGGTGCGGTCGCCCTGGACGTTGGAGTGGCCGCGGACCGGGCACACCCCGGCCCCCGGACGGCCCACGTTGCCGCGCAGCAGCAGGAAGTTGACGACCTCCCTGATGGTGGCGACGGAGTTCTTGTGCTGGGTGAGCCCCATCGCCCAGCACACGACGACCGACTTCGCGCCGAGCACCTCCCGTACGGCGTCCTCGACGGCCGGGCGGTCCAGGCCGGTCGCCTCCTCGACCTCCGCCCAGTCCAGGGAGCGCAGGTCCTCGGCCCACTTGTCGAAGCCGTGGGTGTGGGTCTCGACGAAGGCGCGGTCGACCACGGTGCCGGGGGCGGCGTCCTCGGCTTCGAGCAGGAGCAGCGACATGGCCTGGAAGAGCGCGAGGTCGCCGTTGAGGCGGATCTGCAGGAACCGGTCGGCCAGCGTGGTGCCCTTGCCCACCAGGCCGGAGGCCTTCTGCGGGTTCTTGAAGCGGAGCAGCCCGGCCTCGGGCAGCGGGTTGACCGCGATGATCCGGGCGCCGCCGCGCTTGGCCCGCTCCAGCGCCGACAGCATGCGGGGGTGGTTGGTGCCGGGGTTCTGGCCGACCACGAAGACGAGGTCGGCCTGGTAAAGGTCCTCCAGCGAGACCGTTCCCTTGCCGATGCCGAGCGTCTCGTTGAGCGCCGAGCCGCTGGACTCGTGGCACATGTTGGAGCAGTCGGGCAGATTGTTGGTGCCGAACCTGCGCACCAGGAGCTGGTACGCGAACGCGGCCTCGTTGGAGGTGCGGCCCGAGGTGTAGAACAGCGCCTCGTCGGGGCTGCCGAGGGCGCGCAGCTCACGGGCGATGATCGCGAACGCGTCGTCCCAGCTCACCGGCACGTAGTGGTCGGAGCCCTCGGCCCGGTGCATCGGCTCGGTGAGGCGTCCCTGCTGGCCGAGCCAGTAGTCGGTGTGCCGGGCGAGGTCGTCCACGGTGTGCCGGGCGAAGAAGTCGCGGGTGACCCTGCGGACGGTGGCCTCCTCGGCCACCGCCTTGGCTCCGTTCTCGCAGAACTCGGCCGGGCTGCGGTGCCCGCCCTCGGGCCAGGCGCAGCCGGGGCAGTCGAAGCCCTCCTTCTGGTTGACCACGGCCAGGGTGCGCAGGGTGCGCCCGACGCCCATCTGGGCGTTCGCGGCCACCAGCGACCGGGTCACCCCCGGGATGCCGGCGGCCCACTCCTTGGGCGGGCCGACCTCGAGGCCGTCCTCGTTGACGTCGTCGCGCGGGGCCTTCCTGGCCATTCTCGCGCCTCCTTCCGGCCGATCACCCTTGAAAGCGCACCCTACAGGCGCTCAGCCGGGGCCGGTCCCCAGCCTGTCGAGCACCCAGTCGTGGAAGGCCCCGATGTGGTGCTCGCTGGGCACCAGGACCCCCCCTTGAGCGTACGCCCGGGAGTTCATCGCGGGCTGGCAGCGCTCGCAGGCCTCGAAGTCCTGAACGTTGACGCGGTGGAAGAGCTCGACGGACGGGCCGAGGTCCCTGCCCGAGTCCACGACGTCGCCGAGGAAGAGCCAGTCGCACTCCACGATCGTCCGGTCGGCCGCCAGCGGGAACATCCGGTGCAGGATCACGTGGTCGGGCACCAGGTTGACGAAGACCTGCGGCTTGATGGTGATCGCGTAGTAGCGGCGGTCCTGGTCCTCGCCCACCCCGGGGATGCGGTCCACCCCCTCGGAGCCGTCGACGGTGAACCCCCGGATCTCCTCGCCGAACTCCGCGCCGTGCCCGACGAAGGACTGCGCCGCGTACCCGTCGGCGAACTCCGGCAGCACCTCGGTGAGCTCGGGGTGGATGGTGGCACAGTGGTAGCACTCCATGAAGTTCTCGACGATGAGCTTCCAGTTCGCCTTCACGTCGTAGACGATCCTGCGGCCCACCCGGAGGTTGGCGATGTCGTAGTTCTCGATGGACCTCTCGTCGCCCAGCCGGTGCGTCGCCTCGGCGACCACGTCCGCCTCGAACGACGGCGGCTCGTCGGCCAGGCACACCCACACGTACCCGATCCACTCGCGCACGTGCACGTTGATCAGCCCGTACTCCACCCGGTCGATGTCGGGCATCTTGGTGAGGTTCGGCGCGGCGATCAGCTTGCCCTCGAGATCGTAGGTCCACGCGTGGTACGGGCACTGGAAGGACCGTTTGACCTCGCCGGACTCCTCGGTGCGGATCCGGGCGCCCCGGTGGCGGCACACGTTGAGAAAGGCGCGGATCGAGTTGTCCCTGGCCCGGGTGACGAGGACGCTCTCGCGGCCCACCTGGACGGTCCTGAAGGCCCCCGGCCTGCCGAGGTCGGACGCGCGGGCGACGCAGAACCACATCGTCTCGAAGACGCGGGCCTGCTCCAGGGCGAAGACGTTCTCGTCGGTGTAGTAGCCGCCGGGCAGGGTGGCGATCACGCTGGGGGGCAGGCTTCTCGCGGTCATGATCGCTCCTCTTCACACGGTGCTGGAATCTTCACGCAGTGCTCGCGTCCTGCGTCCTACGCGGTGCCCGTGCGGACGCCGGGCGGCAGGTTCGGGGGCTCCTCGGAGGGGACGACGTAGACGGTGCCGTCCTCGACCACCACCCGGTGGGTGCGCAGCGGCAGCTTGGCGGGAGGAGAGCTCGGCCGTCCCGTCCGCAGGTCGAAGCTCGACGCGTGCAGCGGGCACTCGATCTCGCAGCCCTCCAGCCACCCGTCGGAAAGGGAGGCGTCCTGATGGGTGCAGGTGTCGTCCACGGCGTAGATCTCGCCGTCCTCGGTGTGGAAGACGGCGATGGGCGGGTCGACGTCGAGCCGGCGGGCCTCACCTGGTGGCAGGGCCGCGAGGGGGCAGGCAGGGATCATCGCAACAAACCCCAGTTTCGTAAGGCGGAACAGACAGCGCTATACGCAACAGCGTGACCCCGGGAAATCCCGATGTCAAGAGTCGGCACCGAGGCCTATCCCATGGTCACGCGGGGTGTGGTCTCCACGACGGGATGTCCCCTCGGGCGGCTCACATGTAGGCGTCGGCGCCGAGTTTGATCGCGACGAGCAGCCCGCAGGCGGCGGCGCCGAGCCGGAGTGCGCGGCCGGGCAGGCGGCGGGCGATCGGCGGCCCGAGCAGGCCGCCGAGGAAGAATCCCAGCGCGAGCGGCGCCACCGCCGACCACTGCACCGGGCCGAAGAGGGCGAAGGCGACCGTGGACGCCGCGTTCGCCAGCGAGGACACCACGGACTTGATCGCGTTGACCCTGACCGGCGCCTGGTCGAGCACGGCCGAGAGCACCGCGAACATGAGGATCCCGCCCGCGGCCCCGAAGTAGCCGATGTAGACGGCGACGCCGAACAGCGCGGCGCGCGCCGCCCAGCCGTCCTCGCCGCCGAACCCTCCCCCGACCTTGGGCGGGCGGATCAGCAGCAGCGCGGCGACGGCGATCAGCCAGGGCGCTATCGCCTCGAACGTGTCGGAAGGGGTCATCAGCAGCAGCGCCGATCCCACCGCCCCGCCGATCAGCGTCATCACGCCGAGCCGCAGGACCCTGCCGCCCTGCCCGGTGAGCTCGGGCCGCGACCCGAGCGTCGCGCCCACCCCGTGGAACGTCAGCGCCACCGTGTTGGTGACGTTCGCGGCCAGCGGGGGCAGGCCGAACGCGAGCAGTGCCGGGTAGGAGACGATCGACGCCAGGCTCACCACCGTGCCGACCACCCCGGCCAGCGTCCCGGCCCCGAGCAGTCCCAGCATCTCAGCGACGTCCACGGGGGCCCAGCCAATCACACGCCCCCGCGCCGCGCGGCACCGCCCCGGAGGGGACGCTCCGGGGCGGAGAGGTCAGGTGAACGGGGGCAGGGGCGACGTGTAGTACTTCAACGCGCTGACGAGATCACGGTCGCTGTCATCGTGATCTCGCCAGCCGTCGGCCTTGAGCTTCCGCAACAGCGGCAGGAGCCGCGGGTCGGTCAGCTCCCCGGCGGCCTGGACGTAGAGGTTGCCCACGTCCGGGGTGGCGAGCAGGCGTTCCAGGACGGGCACGATCCGAGGGTCGCGCCGGATCGCCAGGGCCACCGCGGCCTCGCCCGCCGTGTCCTCCTCCGGATCGTCCAGCCGCTCGACGAAGGCGTCCCGGATCTCCGGTGTGTCGTTCTTCCCGTGAAAACCCAGGGTGAAGGTGGCCCAGTCCCGTGTCTGGGCGTCCGGGTCGCGCATCAGCTTCAGCAGCGCCTGGACCGCCTCCTCGGGAAGCACCTCGATCCCGGTCGGAATCCCGCGCACCACCTGCCAGCGGACCTCGACGCGGGGGTCGTCGGCGAATCGAAGCAGCGGGTACAGCACGCGCTCGTCGCAGGTCACGCGGAGCGCGTGGGCGGCGGCCCACCGCAGGTCCAGATGGGTCGTGTCCAGAACGAGGGCGTCCGCCGCCTCGATCAGGGGTGGGACGTGCCAGGAGAAGTCCTCCGCTCGCACCGCGAGCAGGTCGAATCCGAGTGCCCGCACCTCGGGATCCGCGTCGGACCACCAGCTCCGGGCCAGGGCCATGATCTTCTCGGGTGCGGATAGGGACTCGAACAGCCGGTCCATCGCGTCGAAATGCTCGTCGGAGGAGTCGTCGTCCCAGTCGAGCAGCTCGGCGAGCAGGCCGTCGGGAAGATGTGGTGTCGGCATGTTCTCGTCCTTCAGACGGCGACCGAGCGAACGTTCCGGGCAGGAACACGAGTATGCGGAGATCGCGGCGAAGAAGTCGATCGCTTTTCCGGGAGCCGGCCGGTACGGGCGCTCGCCGGCTCCGGTCCGGACCCGGCGGAGGTCGTGACCTGAGAGTGAAGGATCGAGACCTCGAAGTGGATCTGACCGTCCCCGTCCGCGTCCCTCCCGGAAACAGCCGAGCCCGAGGACCGGTACGGGGTCACGGCTCCGGCCCGGGGCCGGAGCGGGCTTCCGACCGGCCGGGCACGCCTCGGCCCTCCAGGTGAGGTTCGCCGCCCAGGTCCTCCGGCGGCGTGGCCGGGTGGTCCGCGGGCTCCGGAAGGTACGGGAGGTACGGGGGGCGCGCCGCCCCGGCGGGGTCCGCGGGGAGCAGGACGGTGAACACCGCCCCGGCTCCCGGGCGCCCGTCCGCGGTGACGGTCCCGCCGTGGGCGTCCACCACCTCCCGGACGAGGGCGAGACCGAGGCCCAGGCCCCCGCTGCGGGACCCGCCGACGAACCGGGTGAAGAGGCGTTCGGCGTCGCGGGGGTCGAAGCCCACGCCGTCGTCGCGGACCTCGAGCCGGACCGTCTCCGGGCCGCTGGAGAGGACGACCCAGATGTGGCCGCCCACGCCGGTGTGGGCGAGCGCGTTGTCGAGGAGCGCGGAGATCACCCTGCGCAGCGCGGACTGCGCCCCGCGCACCATGTGGGCACCCGGCGCCTGGCGCCGTACCCCGATCGTCACGCCGTGCGCCTCGGCGCGGGCCGCCTCGGCCATGGCGAGCTCCTCGGCCAGCGCGGCCAGGTCGACCGGGCCGAACGGCCGGCGCAGCTGACCGAACTGGGCCGACAGCAGCAGGTCCTCGACCACGTCGCCCAGCTGCCGGGTGCCGTTCACCAGCCGGTCGACCTCGGCCGCGGCGAGAAGTGGGTCGTTCCCCCGCCGCAGCCCGCGGGCGACGATCTGGGCGCGGATGTGCAGGCGGGTCAGCGGGGTGCGCAGCTCGTGGCTCACGTCCGCGGCGAACCGGCGCTGGCGGGCCAGGGCCTCGCCCAGCGGCGCGATCGCCCCTCGGGCGACGAGCTGGCCGATCATCAGCGCGGCCATCAGGCCGGCGATCTCCGCGGTGGCGAGCGAGCGCAGCAGCCGGTGCCGCTCCGCGGCCTGGTAGCGCAGGTCCATGACCGCCTGGACCGCCACGCCACTGCGCCACTGGGTGTGTACGAGATAGGACTGCCCGGAGATCTCGATCCGGCCGACCCAGGGCTCGCGTCCGGCGGCGGCCCGGTGCAGCGCGGCGCGCACCGGCAGCACCGCCGGCGCGCCGGGAGACCTCAGCACGGCGCCACCGTGCAGTTCGAACAGCCAGACGCAGGGCGGGGGCCGCGAGAGGTACGCGTGCCGGGCCGCGACGGCCAGGTCGCGCCGCGCCGAGGTGTCCTGGTCGCTGGTGATGACGCAGTACACCATCACCCCGACGAGCGCGAGCATCACCGAGATCGCGCCCGCCACCTGCATGGTGACCCGGCGGCGGGCCCGGATCAGCAGGTACCGCTCCGGCTCGTGGGGTGGGCGCCTCCTCACAATCCGCCCAGGCGGTATCCCACACCCCGCACGGTGCGTACGACGTCCGCCCCCAGCTTGTTGCGCAGGTAGTAGACGTAGGTGTCCACAATCGACTCCGTCCGGGCGCCGTCGAAGACGCGCTGGCGCAGCGAGGCGCGCGTGTGCACCTGCCGTGGACGGGTCGCCAGCGCGCTCAGCAGCCGGCACTCCTGCCCCGAGAGCGTCACCTGCTCACCGGTCGGCAGCCCCACGATGTGGGAATCGGAGTCCAGCCAGCCCGCGCCGAGCGGCAGCAGCCTGGCGTGGTCGAGGTTCCTGCGGTGCAGCGCCCGCACCCTGGCCAGCAGCTCGTCGATCTCGAACGGCTTCACCAGATAGTCCTCCGCGCCCGCGTCGAGCCCGGTGACCCGGTCGGCGACCGTGCCGAAGGCGGTCAGCACGAGCACCGGCACGGTGACGGCCCGCCGGCGCAGCCGTGTCAGCAACTCGATGCCGTCGACCGCCGGGAGGCCCCGGTCGACGATCATCACGTCGTACGGGCGGCTCAGGCCCAGGTGCAGGCCGCGCTGCCCCTCCGGGGCCAGATCGACCGTGTATCCCTGCTCGGTGAACAACCCGACCAGCATGTGCCCGAGCTCGCGGTCGTCCTCGACGAGGAGCAGCCGGCGAGCGGGCGGGCCGGATGTCCCCGAAGTCGCAGCCACGGAACAACCGTGGCATTCCTCCCGCCGAATTACCAGCTTTCCCAGAATAATTGAAATTTACACGGCAATGCTCGCAGCGTATTCGGATGATCACAAAACGGCGTCCGCGCTGCATTGGGGCGGTCAGCGTATTCGAGCGGTCACGAGGAATGGGATTTCTCGGCCTGTTCCTCCAGGGAGCGTGTGTCCGGGCCGGCGGGCCCGGATTCGTGGGCACGTTCGTAACGCTCCGGCAGCGCCAGTTTGTACAGCGGCAGGGCTCCCGCGGTGGTGATGATGGCCACGAGCACGAGGATGGCGAAGAGCTCCTGCGTGATCATGCCCTGCGCCAGGCCGATGTTGATGAAGATGAGGATCATCAGCCCCCGCGCGTTCATGAGCGCCCCCACCGCGTAGGACTCGCGCCAGCCGAATCCCAGGGCCCGCATCGACAGCGAGCAGCCGAAGTACTTCCCGCAGAAACCCGCGGCCAGGATCGCGGCGAACGCCAGGAGCATGGGACCGCCGGCGATGCCGTCGAGATGGGTGTTCAGCCCGGAGAAGGTGAAGAAGATCGGCAGCAGCAGCGTCGAGACGACGTCCATCATGCGGCCGTGCAGCGCCTGGCGGAACGCCGGGTTCCGGGGCATCGCCAGCCCGGCGATGAAACCGCCGAAGACCGCGTAGACCCCGATCCAGTCGGTGAGCCAGCCCGCCGTGAGGGGGACGAGGACGACGGCGTACATGGCGCCGGGGCCGAGGCGGCCGGTCCGCGCGACGCCCTCGCCCAGGGGCCGCAGCAGCGGCGCGACCACCTTCAGCATCACCACCGCGAACAGCACCGTCAGGGCGATGGTGCGCACCGCGTCGCCGGGACCCGCGTCGAGGTGCATCGCCGACAGCACGGCGAGGATGCACCAGGCGAGCGCGTCGTCGATGGCGGCCGCCACCAGGGTCAGCTTCCCGAGGGGGGAGTTCTCCAGCCCCCGCTCGTACAGGATCCTGGCCAGCATGGGGAAGGCGGTCAGCGACAGCGCTCCCCCGACGAACAGGGCGAACTCCCACCGGCTGACGTCGGGGCGCGAGAGCATGTCCCACAGGAGCAGGCCGACGCAGGAGCCGAGGATCAGAGAGGGGACGATACCGGAGAACGCCAGCGTCGCCGCCCGGCGGCCCTCGCCCGGCGGCGACGCGCCGTGGTCCAGCCCGGCGCCGACCAGGAACATGTACAGCGTCAGCCCGATGGTGCTCAACACGTACAGGACGGGCCTGACCTCGGCGGGGAACACGGCCGCCTGGGCCTCGGGGAACAACTGGCCGAACAGCGTCGGGCCGAGGAGGACGCCGGCGACCATCTCGCCGAGGACGCGCGGTTGCATCATCATGATCGCCAGACGGCCGCATATCGCCGCGGCCAGCAGGATGACGACCAGGGCGGGCAGGACCTTGAGGATCAGTGCGAGGTTCGGGTCACCGGCGGTGACCTGTGCCAGGGTGGGCATAACCGTTTCTCCGCTCGTGGTCCGGACGATCATCTGCTCTCCGCGGCGGCCGTACGGTCGGCCTCCGCGAAGTGGCGCTCACACAACCGCTGCCTGCGCGCGTCCCAGACCATGTAGGTGCCGAGGACGAGCTGTACGAGGCTGCGCCAGACGTCCTCCCAGCGGTCGCGGAACCGCATGAACCGCAGTGTCGCCCGATGGGCCGCCCCCCTGGGGGCACCCCGCGGAACGAGCAGGCACGGTCCCCGGTTGGGCATCGACCGGGTGTGGGAGGCGGAGGAGTCGAGGGCGTACGCGCGCAGGACCTCCCGCGCCGCGACCCGCATGGTGATCGGCGCCAGCCGCCAGGCGGGACAGGGGCGGTTGGCGGCGACGCCGAACGGGATGTGGTTGAGCTCCCGGACCGCGGGCCGGCCCGGTCGGGGACGGCCTGAGGCGGGACAGCCGGGGGCCGGGCGATCCGGGGCGAGGCCGTCCCTGCCGGCGTCGCCCCGTCCGGAAAGGTCCGGCTCCGGACGGACCTGGCCCGAACGGTCCAGATGCGAGTAGTCCGAGTGCGAGCGGTCCGTGCCGAAACGGCCGGGGTCGAAACGGCCGGGGTCGGGGAAGCCCTCGCGGTGGAAGGCGGGGTAGTCGAAGCACAGCACCGAGCCGGCCGGGATCGTCGTGTGCTCGTCGAGGGGGATGTCGCCGGTGGTGACGCGGTGGGCGATGCCGAAGAGCGGGTAGAGGCGCAGCGTCTCGGAGATGACGCGGTCGAGGTGGCGCTCGTCACCCTGCTCGTCACCCCGCTCGTCGCCCGCGAGCACCCCGGCCTGGGCGTCCGGGTGCTGGGCGAGGACCATCAGCAGGTGGGCCATGGCCTCCGACATCTGGACGACCGCGGTGTTGAAGAAGGTTCCCTGCAGATAGAGGGCCTGCTCCCGGGCCGACAACCCCGCCGGGAGCCGGTCCCGCACCTTGGGCAGCAGGCCGGCGAGATGCCGGGTCAGCCGGTCGCGCCGGTCCATGTGCCGCAGCCCGCAGCACTTGAGCGCGGTGACGACGTCGTCCGCGTTGCCCACGATCAGGTCGCGCGCCACCGGCGGGCACGGCTCGCCGAAGACGAGTTCGTAGTAGAACTCCGCCCAGACCGGCATCATCAGGTCACGCAGCCGGACCGGCCCCCCCTTGTCTCCCACCTTGTCCCGCAGCGTCCGGGCGACGCAGCGGCGGGTGAGCTCCTCGGCCTCCACGCGCGGCACGGAGAGGAAGCCGCGCGTGGCGCGGGCGACCGCGTCGTACCGCTCTCCCGCCTCAAGGTGTTCCTGGTGCATCTCGGGGCCGGGCGACAGCCAGTACCAGAACAGGTCCGACAGCGCGGCTCCCCTGCTCCGGCCGCCGGCCGCCGGGTGGGAGTAGATCTCCCTGAACCTCTCGACGCCGACCAGGTCTCCGGGGACGGTGATCCCCTCCTCCCCGTTGACCCGGGCAAAGACCCGCGTCCGCAGCGCCACGACCCTGGCGGGGAGCCATCGGGGCAGGCTCAGCACGGTGGCGGCGGCGACCGCCACCGCCACGGCCCTGACCGGCGCGGTCACCGGCATGACCGTCGCACCATGCCCGGATCGAGGTCGTGGACCGACGCGCAGCCGCACAGGGTGAGCGCGTGCTCGACCTCCGAGCGGAGCAGGTCGAGCACGCGGGTCACGCCGCGCTCGCCGTCCGCGGCCAGCCCCCAGATCACCGGGCGGCCGACCGCGACCGCGCGGGCTCCCAGCGCCATCGCCTTCAGGACGTCGGTGCCGCGCCGGACGCCTCCGTCCATCAGCACCGGGACGGCCCCGCCGACGGCGGCCACGATCTCCGGCAGCAGGTCGACGGCGGCCGGGACCGTGTCGAGCTGGCGGCCGCCGTGGTTGGAGACCAGCAATCCCGAGACGCCGTGGCCGAGCGCCAGGAGCGCGTCGGCGGGATGCGCGACGCCCTTGAGGACGATCGGGAGCGCCGTCATCTCCCTGAGCAGGCCGATGTGCTCCCAGGAGATCTCCGGCGACATGACGATCGGCCGTACCCGCCCGCCGTCGCGCAGGTTCTCGCAGGCCATCCCCTCGGGCAGGTCCCGGAGGCCGTGGTGGCGCTCCCGGTCCCGCAGGCCGCGGGCCGGCGAGTCCACCGTGACGACCAGCGCCCGGCAGCCGGCCGCCTCGGCGCGCCGCACGAGTGTCTCGGTGAAGGCCATGTCCGGCTGGACGTAGAGCTGGAACCACAGGGTGGCCCCGGGCGCCGCCTCGGCCACGTCCCCGACGGCGACGGTGGAGGCCATGCTCACGATCATGATCGTCCCGGCGGCGGCCGCCGCCCGCGCGGTGGCCCGCTCGCCCTCGGGGTCGGCGAGCCGGTGGAACGCGGTCGGCGCCACCAGCACGGGCATGGCCGCCCGGCCTCCGGGCAGGTCGACGTCGGTCCGGGGTCTCCCGGCGCCGCGCAGCACTCGCGGCAGCAGGGAGAGCTTCCCGAACGCGGTCTCGTTGGCCCGTACGGTGACCTCGTCCCCGGCCCCGCCGGCGAAGTAGTCGTAGTACTCCGGGGCGAGGCGCGCGCGGGCCGCGGCCTCGAACTCGCGCGGGGTCCGCGGAGCCGCCGAGGTCGCCGGAGCCACCGGAGCCACCGAGGTCCTCGCGTCCGCTACGTGCGGGGAGCGCTCATCCGCCACCCGCGGCGTCCTCGTGCCCGCCACGTGCGGGTGGCGTTCGCCCGCCACCCGCGGCGTCCTCGCGTCCGTCACGCCGGGACCGAGGCGACCTGGCGGGCGAAGAACGCGCGGAGCGGTTCGACGTGGGTCTCCGGGGAGGTCCACTCGTTCTCCAGGTTCTCGGTGACGTGGTGGACGGCCGGTGGCGCGCCGGCCCGGTGGTGCCGCACCACCGGGTGCAGGTAGTGGCCCTCGGCGGCGCGCTCGGCGTCGTTCTGCCGGATCCGGCCCACCCCGACGTCGAAGGGATCGACCTTGTCGTGCTCCGGCCCGTACTCCAATGTGATCGTGAAGTGGCCGCCGTCGCCGATCGGCGGGCCCTCCAGGTCGACCGGCAGCTCCTCCAGATAGCGCGCCCCGCCGTGGCCGTCGAGGACGACGACGTCGCCCAGCAGCCCGAACTGCTGCCACAGCGCCGAACTGCGGTTGACCCGTTCGAGCACCGCCGCCGCGAGCGCCTCCGGATCGGCCGGGAGCTCGCGGCCTGGCCACCGGGCGCCGTGGTACCTGTTCTCCAGGACGCGGTGCAGCGCCCGGGTGCCGTACCGGAAGCCGTGGATGAACCCGCTGGTGCCGCGCTTGAAGTCGCGGGACTGCGTCACGGTCCCGGCGAAGTAGAGGTCGGGCACGTTGACCGACTCGTAGGCGGGGGTGAGTGCGGGGAACCTGTCGCGGATCGTCAGCTCCGGGCGGCACTCGTCGGAGAAGATCGAGGCGTCGATCCGGAAGCCGGTGCAGACGATGACCCTGTCGTAGGGAATGTCCTTGGTGACCTCGTCCGCGCGGACGAAGCTCACCGTCACCAGGTACGAGCCGTCGGCCTGGCGCTCGATCCGCTTGACGTCGCCGTCCAGCACCGCGTTCTGGGACTTGAGCTGGTAGGTGTCGAGGAAGTTGTTGTTGACCGCGCGCAGATGACCGACGAAGTGGGTGCGCCACGCCAGCCGGACGGAGTTCGGCCCGGCGACGTGGATCACCGCGGCCGTCTCGACCAGGCTGTCGGCCGTCTCGAACGCCGAGTTGCCCTTGCCGATGACGAGCACCCGCTGGTTCACGAATCCGGACGGGTCGGTGGCGAAGGTGCCGTAGGGTTCGGCCGTCTCGATGCCCGGTATCGGCGGGACGTTGGGCCGGCTGACCCCGGTCGCGACGACCAGCCGCCTGGCCTCGTGGGTCCGGCCGCGCTCGTCGGTCACCAGGAAGTGGCCCGTGCCGGGGGCGCGGGTGACCTGGGAGACGCGGGCGTCGTAGGCGACGCGCAGGTCGCAGGCCGCGGCGAAGTCGGCGAGATAGCGGACCATGTCGTCGGCCTCGGGGAAGTAGCGGTCGCTGTAGCGGGTGAACAGCAGGCCGGGATCGTCCGACAGCAGCGAGTTCCAGTCCATCCGGAGGTTGAGCTCCGGGTCGTCCGACCCGGTGTACCTCTTGTTGATCGAGATGAGCTGCCGGTGGCGCGGGAAGGTCCGGAAGAAGGTGCCCGGCGCGGGGCCCGCCTCCAGGATCAGGTAGTTCCGTCCCGCCTTGCCGAGGAAGTACCCCAGCTGCAGGCCCGCGGGGCCGGCACCGATCACCACGTAGTCCAGGGCGTTTTCCGGCACGTACACCTCCGTCACAGCGATCTGGTCGAACGGACGCCCCCAGTGTTGGCGGGGAATTCTCAGAGAACGATCAGAGAGGCCGCGGGTCGAGCAGGTCCAGCAGCGCGCGCTTGTCGGGCTTGCCGCTCGCGGCGACCGGGACGGAGGGCAGCACCGTGATCGTCCAGGGGACGCTGCCCTCGCCGAGTTCGGTGCCCACCAGCGCGGCCAGCGCTTCGCAGTCCGGGTCCGCTCCCTCGGCCGGTACGACGAACGCGTGGACGGCCTCTCCCGTCAGCTCGTCCGGGGCCCCGGCCACGTACGCCTCGGCGACGTCGGGATGGCCGCTCAGCACCCGCTCGACGGCTCCGGCGTACACCACCATCGCGTTGACGATGATCACGTCACGGGTGCGGCCGACGAGGTGCAGGAACCCCTTCTCGTCCAGGTACCCGAGATCCCGGGTGCGCAGCCGGCCGTCCCGCAGGGTGTCGCGGGTCTCCTCCGGATCCCCCCAGTACCCTGACATCAGGTACGGGCTGCGCACGTGGATCTCGCCGGTGTCCCCCTCGGCCACCTCGCGGCCCTCCTCGTCGCGCACGCTGATCTCGACACCCGAGTTCGGCCGCCCGACCGAAGGCAGGGCGTTGTCCGGGAACGCGGTGATGTCCCCGGGAGTGAGCACCGAGATCAGGCCCACCTCGGTCTGCCCGTACCCCTGGTAGACCACGGGGCCGAGCCGGTCCACCGCCTCCGCCAGACGCCCGGGGCCGAGCGGCGATCCGGAGACCATCAGCGCGCGCAGGCAGCCGACGTCGACCGGCTCGTTCCTGAGCAGGTCGAGCATCTGACACAACCGCGGCACGGTCACGATGGAGCCGGTGATCCGGTGACGTTCGATCGCGTACGGGAACAGGGGCCGCCCGTCGTCCTCGGGGATCACCGCGGTGCCGCCGCCCAGCAGGCACAATCCCAGGAACTCTATGACCACCATGCTGGCCAGGGTGCCGAACAGCATGTAGCGCCCGAAGCCCGCGGCGAGCTCGTCGGCGACCGGGGACCACAGGCGGGGCTGCCACGACCAGTGCTCGCCGAGCGCGCGGTAGGTGATCGCGCAGCCCTTGGGGCGGCCGGTGCTGCCGCTGGTGAAGGTCAGGGCGGCCACGTCGTCCGGGCGGGCCGCGAGGACGAGGGGCCGCCCCTCGCCGGTGTGGGCGAGCAGGTCGATCGCCGGCACCGGCATCGGCGAGGGACACGGTCCGAGCGACAGCAGCGTGACAGGCCCGGCGGCCCGGAGCAGTTCCGGCGTCACGGTGGACCGGTCGACGAGGAGGGCGTCGATCCCCATGCCGAGCACGTGGGCGAGGTGCCCCTCCGGGTAGCCGGGCCGGACGCCCACGACCCGGCAGCCCAGCGCGTGGGCGGCCATGTGGGCGGCGAACGCCTCGGGGGAGACGGCCGTGCGGACGGCGACGGCCCGGCCGGGTCCCAGCCCGGCGTCGCGCATCGCCCCCGCCAGCCGCCGGATGGTCTCCAGCAGCTCGCCCCGTGAGACGATCCTTTCCCCCTGCTCGAAGGCCGGGTCGCCGGGCGAGCTCCGCAGCGCCTCGAGAAGGGGGTGCGGGAACGGCGGTTCGGCGGGACCACTCATGGTCGGCTCCTCTGGTTTCACGCGGGTCGGCGCGGCGTCTTCGCGGTTCCGGATCTCTTCGGGGTCTTTCCCCGGTCTCTTCCGAGGCGTTTCCGGGTCCCTGCGGCGGGCTTCCGGACTCGCCTGAAGCGGTGTGCCGTCGTATAACCGGCATGTCGCTCACCACGAAGCTAGACAGCGCGGATCAGAGAATCATCAGAGCTCCCGCCCGGCATGGGGACGACCGCGGGAAGGCCGTCCGGGCTCCGGAGAGCGAGCATGGACGTACCACCGGAACACCGCGGGGAGCACGATGTGAAGGTGATCGGCGCGGGCTTCGGCCGGACGGGCACGGCGGCGCCGGTAGCCGAACAGCCGGGAGACGGTCCGCATCAGGTCTCGGTCTCATGCGTGTGCAACGCGGGAAACGCGTTGAGGCCCAGCCGGGTGACGGCTGGACGGCGGCGGCCGTGCCGCCGCTCCTCGGCCCCTCATGAGAACGATCCCGCCGTAGACAGGGAGATAGCTAATTGCCATAATGCCTTTGTGTTAGACGTCAATCTGATCAAGGCGATGGCCAACGACAAGCGGCTGCTGATCCTGGAGTGGTTGCGCGATCCCGAGCGGCATTTCCCGCCGCAGCGCGACGGCGACCTGGTCCGTGACGGGGTCTGCTCGCTGTTCATCGCCGAAAAGCTCGAGGTGAGCCAGCCGACCTGCGGTGAACATCTGAAGATACTCAGCCAGGCGGGGCTGGTCCGCGGCAAGAAGATCAAGCAGTGGGTGTTCTACCAGCGTGACGAGGACCGCATCGCGGAGGCGAAGGGGTTGTTGAGCAGTGACTGGTGATGTGGTCGGCGCTGCCGTGCCGACCCTGGACCTCCATGAGCGCCTGATGTCGGACCTGGAAGCCGCCGGGACGCGCTACCGGTTGATCGAGCACCCGCCCGAAGGGCGCACCGACCTGGTCAGCGCCCTACGCGGGCACGACGTCGCCCAGGCCGCCAAATGCCTGATCGTCATGGTCAAGGTCGGCAAGAAGCAGACCCGGCACGTGCTGGCCGTGGTGCCCGGCGATGCCCGTTTGGACCTGCAGGCGGTCAAGACGCTGCTGGAGGGGACCTACGTGGCCTTCGCGGGCAGGGACAAGGCCGAGGAACTGGCCGGCAGCGTGAGCGGCACCGTGTTGCCGTTCAGCTACCATCCCCGGCTGGAACTCATCGCCGATCCGGCACTGCTGGACTCGCCGGAGCTGTTCTTCAACGCCGCCCGGCTGGATCGCTCGATCGCCCTGGCCACCGACGACTACGTGCGCCTGGCCGCGCCTCGGATGGCACCCATCACCATCACGCCCTGATCGCCCCAGTCCCGACTCGCGGGGGCGATCCTTGTCGACGCGGTCCTCTACCAGGCCGACCTGCGCGATGCCGTCCTGACCCGGGCCATCGCCGAGGGCGTCGACCTCCGGGGCACCGACCTGACCAAGGCCGAGCTACGGAACGCCAACCTGCGCGGCGCCCGCCTGGACTACGGCGACCTCCGAGGAGCCACACTGACCGAAGCCGTTCTGACGGGCGCCTCGCTGAAACACGTGGTGTTCGACGAGACCACCGTGTGGCCCGACGGCTTCGACTTCTCCTACCTCAGACCAGTACGGCCGCGATCGTTCCCGCCCCTCTGTCCCAGGACCTACAAGGCGTTCGCGGTCCAGGAGGCAACCGCCGAGAACGACCCTCCAGCCAAGTAGGCCCTATCGGGACAGGTGTTCATCGATTCAGCCCCGTGAACATCTCGATGCGCACCGCACCCGCCCGAAACTCCGGATCGAAACTACGTCTGGTCTCCCCCATGACCCAACCTTCCCCTTAGGTCAGATCTCCACGGTAC
>NZ_JBFAAE010000070.1:0-44637 GCF_040639575.1 Streptosporangium sp. NPDC023825
ACGGTGTGGGAGAGTAGGTCACCGCCGGACAATCTTTTGAGGGCCTCCACCGTTGGGTGGGGGCCCTCAGGCATTTCCAGACCCGTTTCTGGGACCTCTTTTCCCGGGAGTTCCCGGACCTCGTTTCCGAGCTCCCCGTTTCCGGGAGCCTCCCGACTTCTTTTTCTGGGAGCTTCCCGGCCCCGCTTTCCCAGGAGTTTCCGGACCTCTTTTCTGATCAGGCGGCTCATCGGCACATAAGCCTTCCCGCCGTCGCGATCGCCTGTCCGGCCGCCGGGGAGTTGAGCTGCACCACCACCTGGCGCCGGCCGTCCTCGCTGCTCATGGCGACCCCTGAATATCCGTAGATCATCCCGGAGTGGTTCCACACCCGGGTGCCGCACGGCAGCCTGTCGGCGAAGATGCCCAGACCTTCCGCGCGCTTCAGCGCGGCCCCTTCGAGCAGTCGCCTAGGCGCCGATCCCTCGGTGACTTCACCGCCGGACACAGCCGGTTTCCGGCCGAACAGGGCCTCGTAGAAGGCGCCCACATCTCCCGCGGTCGACACCAGCCCGCCCGCGGACCAGAAGATGGAGGAGTTCACGACCGTCGCCCCGGGACCGTCGCCCTGTCTGCCCGTGGCGAGCCCGGGTGGCAGTAGATCCCGCGGCAGTTCGGTGTTGCGCAGTTTCAGGGGCTCGGTGACGCGCTCGCGGAGCACCTCGGCGTAACTCTGACCGGTGACCTTCTCGATGATGAGACCGAGAAGGATGAAGTTGCCGTTGGAATAGCGGTTCACCCCGCTTCTGCCCGGTCTGCCGCCGTAACGGAGCAGTTCCCGCGGCGGCCAGTCGCGCGTGTGCATGCCGCCGTCGACGATGGCGTCCATGAAGCGGGAGTCGGTGAGATAGTCCGGTATCCCGCTGGTGTGGTTGAGCAGTTGCTCCACGGTCACCCGGTCGGCACCGGGAAGGACGCCGGGAAGCAGCTCGCCGAGCGTGTCGCGGAGGGCCAGTCGCCGCTCGCGTACCAGCTGGAGCGTGATCGCCGCGGTGAACGTCTTGGTGATGCTCGCGATCCGGAAGCGATGGTCGGCCCGCATCGGGGTACGCGTCGCAGGGTCGGCGAACCCCGCGGCGGCCTCCTGGATCTTTCCCTCGTCGCGGACGTGCACGACGGCCCCCGGGGAACCGGCCGCCGCCACCAGGTCGTTCGCGATCGCCTGAAGGGCGGAGGCCGAGCCGGCCGGGCTCGCTTTCGCGGGGGGATCCGGCCGCTCAGAGGAGTCATCAGAGGAGTCATAGGAAGGTGAAGGGGGCATGGGCGCGGGGCTCGTCACCGGGGAAGAGGTCGGCGGGGCGGCGCCGGGCGCCGGGGCACAGGCGGTCAGTGTGATCACCAGTGAGATGGCTCCGAGTCCGGCCGCGCGCATCCGGCGTTTCCCTTCTCGTTCCTCGTGTTCCTCGCCGGGACCATCACTTCTCCTTGAGCGGGGAAACCTCGAGCGCGGAAAACTCCGCCTCCGGGCGGAAAGGATGTCAAGACGCTACAAGCGGTGTGGTGAATGGGAAAGCCCGCCTGATGGGGCCCGGTCTTCGAATGGAGGTCCGGTGTCGGCTGGTTCCGGTCTCGCCGGTCGGCGAGATGCCCGGCGGTCCCGTGCTACCTGACGTTGCCACCCGAGGTCTCCCGATACACCACCTGGTGTCACCCCAGGTCTCCCGGTACGCCACCCGAGGTGTCACCCGACGCCGCTCGATGTGCCCTCCGATGGGCGAACCGCCAATTTCGCCGATTATGAGCGAAAGTTTCGAGTTTTTCAACCAAAGTACCCGCCGGATAGGTTCCATGACCGTTCGTGGCGAGGCGGCCGGCTCCTTGCCCGGCGAGCCCACAGGTCCGGCCGAGTGCGGGCGTCGAGGCGGATCGTCCGGCAGCGTTATCTGCTCATATCGTTACAAACCAAGTCTATTGCGGCGCCAGGGGAGACGGCCACCCCGATCTATCAGGGAAGATCCACCGTTCGATGGTCTGCGGGGCCTGGTGGGCGGGGTCGCGCACCACGATGACTTCGGTCGTTGATCGTAGAAAGTTCAATTGATCATGACAAAAGTTCTTCCAAAAATGTCAGAAGACGCGTAACTTCCACGCCAAGTTCTCTGCACAACATCAAGAGGGCGCAGTGAGTCGGCCGGCGGCGTTCGCGGGCGGATCTCCTCGGAGAGGTGATCCGCCCGGCGGGGCCCGGCCCGCGGCGGAAAGGAGTCGGCGGTCACTCGGCTGAGGCATCGGGGATCACGGGGCTCCATCCACCCACACGGAGGTAGGAAACCATGAGTGCACACGAAGAAGAGTTCGACGAGGTCGCGGGCGCGCTGCGCCGCAGGCTCGGACTGAACCGCCGCCAGTTCCTCGCGGCCACGACGGGAGTCACCGCGGTGGCCGCCGTCTCGGCGGTGGGCCCACTCGCGTCGGCCGCGTACGCCTCCCCCGGTGGCGACCAGGAGCGGGGTCAGGGCCACGGCCACGGTCACGGCGACCGGAACGCCCTGGTGCCCGAGGCCAAGCGGGGCATCATCCTCTACACGGTCCGTGACGTGATCTCCCGCGACCCGGCGGCGAACACGAGCCTGCCGGCCGGCTTCCGGCGCGTGCTCGAGGAGCTCTCGCGGATCGGCTACAAGCAGGTGGAGTTCGCCGGCTACCGCCAGCACGCGAACGCCGAGGGCGGTGCCGACCTGGAGACCGTCGAGGGTGCCAGGCTGCTGCGCCGGTGGCTCGACGACAACGGGCTCAAGGCCCAGGGCAACCACGGCTTCATCCCCGGCTCCTGGCCGCTCACCCAGGCCGACCTCGACCGCTTCAAGCTGACCCTGGAGATCGCCAACATCCTCGGCATGGAGCACGTGGGCACCGGCGGCGACCCGACCAACAGTGCCTACAAGGCGGACTGGGACCTCGCCGCCCAGAAGTGGAACGGTCTCGGCTCGATCGCCTCGGCCGCCGGGCTCAAGTTGTACACGCACAACCACGACGCGGCGTACGGCTTCCTCCTCGACGAGGGCCCGCTCGACGAGCTCGGCCGGCCCACCCGCTCGTCGGGCATCAGGAAGCTGGAGTACTTCCTGCGGATCACCAACCGCAGACACGTCTACCTCGAGATGGACATCTTCTGGGCGCACGTGGCGCAGTACAAGCACCGCTCGTACGTCGCGCGCGACGGCTCCACCCGGGCCGACATCTTCGACCCGCTGAAGCTCGTACGACAGAACGAGAAGCGGTTCCCGCTGTTCCACGCCAAGGACGGGAAGGCCAACACGGCGACCGGCAACGGCTACGACATGGTGCCGTTCGGCACCGGTGACATCGACTACCGCGCCTTCTTCTCCAAGCTGGACATCGAGCGGCGCCACAACCCGATGTACGAGCAGGACAACGCGCCCGGAGGGGCCGAGGAGCCGGGCCGCTCGCTCCAGTACGCCGACCTCAGCTACAAGAACCTGGCCGCCCTGCGCCGCCGCTGAGAGCCCGCCGGACGACCGGACGACCGGGCGAACTCCTCAGAGTCCCCTCGAAGAGCACCTGAAAAGAACCCGGAGACGGGTTCGGCGGACCGCCACGTGATCGAAGCCGTTGCCGCGGCACGCGTGGCGGCCCGCCCTGTCCTGACACCCCCCTGAAGAAGAGGCTCAGGAAGTTGAAGCGTACCCGCGCCATGCTCGGCGGAGCACTGGCCGCCCTGCTGTTCCCCCTGGCGGTGCCCGGCACCGCCCCCGTACAGGCCCAGGCCGGCGTCCTGGACGCGCCCACCGACTGGTCGAACTACGAGAAGATCACGCTGACCAAGAACGTCGGTGAGCCGATCGACCTGGCGGTCCTGCCCGACAGGCGGGTCCTGCACACCGCCCGCAACGGCGACATCCGGCTGACCGACGGCGCCACCGGCCTCACCAAGGTCATCAACACGATCCCCGTCTACGCGAACTCCGAGGACGGTCTCCAGACGATCGCGATCGACCCGAAGTTCGCCGAGAACAAGTGGGTCTACGTCTACTACGCGCCGAAGACGATGACGGCGCCGTACCCGGAGACGACCCCCACCGGCTCGGCGCCCAACTCGCTGCCCGCGGGCGCGGACGAGTCGTACTGGAACCAGTGGAAGGGCTACAACCAGTTGTCGCGGTTCAAGTGGACCGGTGACGCGCTGGACCTCTCCACCGAGCAGGTCATCATTAAGGTCGAGGCGCAGCGCGGGCAGTGCTGCCACGTCGCGGGCGACGTGGACTGGGACGCCGCGGGCAACCTCTACCTCGTCACCGGTGACAACACCCCCGCGGGCACGCCCGGCGCCAACGGCATGGCGCCCAACAACGACGCCCCCGGGATGAACCCCGGGCTCGACGCGCGGCGCGGCGCGGGCAACAGCAACGACCTGCGCGGCAAGATCCTGCGGATCACGGTGAAGGAGGACGGCACCTACACCGTCCCGGCCGGCAACCTGTTCCCACCGGGAACGGCCAGGACGCGTCCTGAGATCTTCGTGACGGGCGTGCGGAACGCCTTCCGGATCGACGTCGACGACGCGACCGGCACGCTCTCCTGGGGCGACTACGGTCCCGACGCCGGCGCGGCCGACCCCGCCCGCGGGCCCCTGGGCTACGTCGAGTGGAACGTCACCCCCCTCGACAAGCCGATGAACAGCGGCTGGCCCTACTGCACCGGCGACAACTTCAACTACAACGACTGGAACTTCGCGACCTCGACGCCGCGCGCGTGGTTCGACTGCGCGGGCGGGCCGACGAACACCTCCCGCTGGAACACCGGCGTGGACAAGCTGCCGGCCGCGACCCCCGCGGACCTCTACTACGGTGACAACAACACCCACCAGCCCGCGGAGTGGGCCGGGCTCACCGACTTCGAGCCGGCGGGCGGCCAGGGGCCGATGGGCGGTCCCGTCTACCACTACGACGCGGCGAACCCGTCGACGACGAAGTTCCCGGCGTACTGGGACAAGAAGTTCTTCTACGGCGAGTTCTCCCAGGACTACCTCGCGGCGTTCACCGTGACGGGGTCGGACGGGCCGGTGACCAAGCTCGAGCACTTCCTGCCCAACGACGCGCTGACCACGGCCGTTATGCCGATCACCGACAGCCCGGTGGACATCGAGTTCGGTCCCGACGGGTCGCTGTACGTGCTCGACTACGGCGACGGCTTCTTCCGCGCCAACCCCGACGCGGGCCTGTACCGCATCGACTACGCCGAGGGGAACAAGACGCCGCAGGCGAAGATCGTCGCCAAGCCGGTGTCGGGCAGCGCCGCGCCGCTCACCGTCGCGTTCAGCGCGGAGACGTCCACCGACGCCGAGCCGGGCGCGCTGACCTACGAGTGGGACTTCGACGGCAACGGGACCTTCGACGCCACCGGCGTGACGGCCTCGCACACCTACTCGGCGCTCGGGCAGTACGCCGCCAGGCTCCGCGTGACCGACGCGCAGGGCAAGTTCGGGCTCACCTCGACCGAGATCACCGTGGGCAACACCGCACCCGAGGTGACCATCCAGACGCCGGGCAACGGCGCCTTCTTCAACTGGGGCGACGCGGTGCCGTTCCAGATCAAGGTCTCCGACAAGGAGGACGGCGACACCCCGGTGTGCGGCCGGGTGCAGTGGACCTTCGGCCTCGGCCACGACACGCACGCGCACCCGGAGACCCTCGGGTCGGGATGCTCGGGCGCCTGGCCGACACCCGCCGACGCCCCCGAGCACGGCGAGACCGAGAACATCTTCGGCGTCGTCGTGGTGAGCTACCGCGACAACGGCGCCGGTGACATCCCCGGGGCGCTCGGCGACGCCACGCTCATCCTCAACCCCAAGGAGATGCAGGCCGAGCACGCGGACGCGAGCAGCGGCGTCACCAGGGTGGAGGACGAGAGCGCGTCCGGCCTGGCGAAGATCACCTCTTTCGACGCCGGGGACTGGATCGCGTACGACCCGGTGAACTTCGCCGGCGTCACCGGCGTGAAGACCCGCGCCTCCGGTGCGGGAACGCTGTCCCTGCGCTGGGGTTCGGGGACGGCGGAGCCGTTCGCCACCGTCACCGTGCCCGCCGGGTCGGGCTGGCAGAGCGTGGACACCTCGCTCACCGGCGCCCCGACCGGCAGCGGGAAGCTCTACGTCACCTCGACCGGCGGCGTGGAGGTCGACGGGTTCACCTTCCAGGGCGACGGGGTCTCCGACGAGACGCCTCCGACCGTGTCGGCCACGCTCGCCCCGGCCGAGCCGGGCGGGGAGAACGGCTGGTACACCGGCAACGTCACGCTGACGGTCACCGCGACCGACAACGGCACGGTGTCGAGCCGGCAGTACTCGCTCGACGGCGGCACGACGTGGCTGAACGCCGGCAACCCGGTCACCCTGACCGCCGACGGGACGGCCACCGTGCGCTACCGGGCGACCGACAACGCGGGCAACGTCTCGCAGGTCGGCACCGTCACGGCGAAGATCGACAAGACCGTCCCGGTCCTGGCCGTGAGCGGGGTGGAGCCCGGCGACTACGGTGACTCCGCGTCCGTCACGCCGGTCTTCTCGGCGGCCGACGCGACGTCGGGGGTGGCGAGCGTGACGGCGGCGATCGGCGACCTGCAGGTGGCCTCCGGCAAGCCGCTCGCCCTGTCCACGCTGGCGCTCGGCGCGCACACGCTGACCGTCACCGCGAAGGACAAGGCGGGACACGTCACGAAGCAGACCGTCGCGTTCGAGGTCACGACCTCCTTCGCCGACGTGAAGAGGCTCCTCGACCGCTTCAAGGCGGAGGGCTCGGTGCGGGGCGTCCTGCTCGGTGTCCAGCTCGACCAGGCCAGAAAGCACGCGGAGGCGGGAAGGAAGCAGCTCGCGATCGCCTCGCTGGAGGTCTTCGTGACGCTCGCCCGCCTCAAGCTCTGGGTGCCCGACACCGCGGCGCGTGACGTGCTCGTCCGGGACGGGAAGGCGCTGATCGCGCAGCTGCGCGCCCCGGCAGGCGGGTAACGACGACGCGGCGCGGGGGGAGAGCCGGACAGGCTCTCCCCCCGCGCTCGTTTCCGGGGGCCGGTGGGTGATTCTCCCGGTCCCGGTCCCTGATCCTGAGGTTCCGGCCGCCCGGAACGGGCGGCGCGTCCGGTGGGTCAGTGGGGGGCGAGGTCGAGATCCTTGATCCTGGGGTCGCCCTCGTCGGCGAAGTAGTGGTCGGGCCGGGTGGTGTCGACGCCGTCGGAGGACTTCATGGCGCGCGCGACGACCGTGCCGAGCGCGGCGACGGCCAGGTTGGCCGCGAGCGCGAGGATGCCCGCGTAGATCGTCATCTTGGTGTCCAGGCCCAGCTTCTCCAGCGGGAACGCCGACCCGGCGAAGTGCAGCTTGCCGGTGGCCGGGTTGCCGATGTTGTAGAGCAGGAGCATCCCGGCCCCCATGCCGGCGACCCATCCGGCGATCAGGCCGCTGCGGTGGAACCAGCGGGTGTAGAGGCCGAGCGCCACCGACGGGAGCGTCTGCAGGATGATGACGCCGCCGATGAGCTGCAGGTCGATGGAGAAGCCGGTGTCCAGGAACAGGATGCACAGCACCGCGCCGACCTTGACGAGCAGCGAGGTGATCTTGGATACGCGGGCCTCGTCGGCGTCGCTCGCGTCCGGCTTCAGGTACTCCTTGTAGATGTTGCGGGTGAACAGGTTCGCCGCGGCGATCGACATGATGGCCGCCGGGACCAGCGCGCCGATGCCGATCGCGGCGTAGGCGACGCCGGTGAACCAGTCGGGGAACATCTTGTCGAACAGCTGCGGCACGATCGTGTTGTTGTCCTTGCCGATGGGCTGGATGCCGGCCGCGATGGCCATGAAGCCGAGCAGCGCGATCAGGCCGAGCAGCAGGCTGTAGGCGGGCAGCGCCGACATGTTCCGCTTGATCACGTCGCGGTTCCTGGAGGCGAGCACGCCGGTGATGCTGTGCGGGTAGAGGAACAGCGCGAGCGCCGAGCCCAGGGCCAGCGTGACGTACTGCAGCTGGTTGTTCGCGTTGAGCAGGATGCCGTCGCCGGGCGCGGCACTGGCGGCGAACTTCGCCTGGGCGGAGTCGAAGATGCCCGACCAGCCGCCCTCGATCTGGGCGGGGATCGCGAAGATCGCCACCAGGATCACGACGTAGATCAGCGTGTCCTTGACGAACGCGATCAGCGCGGGGGCGCGCAGGCCCGACTGGTAGGTGTACGCGGCCAGGATCGCGAACGCGATGATGATCGGCAGGTGGCCGGTGATGCCCATCGACTTCAGCACGGCCTCGATGCCGATGAGCTGGAGGGCGATGTAGGGCATCGTCGCGACGATGCCGGTGATCGCGACCAGCAGCGCCAGGGTGGGGGAGCCGAAGCGGGCCCGGACGAAGTCGGCGGGGGTCACGAAGCCGTGCACGTGCGAGACCGACCAGAGACGGATCAGCACCAGGAAGACGATCGGGTAGACCACGATCGTGTACGGCACCGCGAAGAAGCCCATCGCGCCCGCGCTCCAGAGCAGGGCGGGCACGGCCACGAAGGTGTAGGCGGTGTAGAGGTCGCCGCCGACCAGGAACCAGGTGACCCACGAGCCGAAGTTACGGCCGCCGAGCCCCCACTCGTCGAGGCTCGCCAGGTTCTCCGGGCGGCGCCAGCGCGCGGCCACGAATCCCATGCCGCTGACCAGCAGGAACAGCGCGGAGAAGATGATGATTTCTGTCAGGTGAGCTTCCATCGGGTCACCGCCGCCGCTTCGTCATCTGGTACACGATCGTGGTGCACGTCACACCGACCGCGATGAAGGCGAGCTGGAGCCAGTAGAACATCGGAAAGCCGAAAAGCCGGGGCTCGTCGGAATTGAAGAGAAACGGGAGCAAAGGTAGGATGATCGGCACGATAAGCAGCCAGTTCCATGGGCTGCGATCGCTCCGGTTCCCGTTCGGAGTGGTCAACACGGTCTCCTTGAGCTGGAGAAAGGGGGTCCGGGCAGGACCGTCCCCTTCGGCTGACCGGCAGCGTAATTACACGGCCGTTGCATTCAGGTCACCGAGCGCCGAGCGGCACCGGTGGCGCGACGAACGGTAGCGCGGACCCTTCGTGAAGGTCACCGCCGAGGTCACGGAGGTCATGCCTCCCGGGCGGACTCCCTTCGCCGACGGGATCCCACCTGTCGCCGAATCCCCGGCGTGGCTTCCTTGACATGATCGAGCAATTCCTTGTAAAGGCGTGACGGGTGAAGGCGTGTCATACGGCGCTCATACGGCGCTCATACGGCGCGCGATGTGTCGCCCGGCGCGAGACATGTCACACAGCGTCCCGAGCAGCCGGTCGCGATCACGTGCGATGGTGTCATCCCCGCCTGCGGGATCCCGTCGCTTCCCCTGCGGGATCCCGCGAGATCCCGCGAAATCCCGTGCGATGCCGTCGTTCCCGTCCGCGGGATCCCGTGCGACGCCCCGGCCCCACCGGCGCGTGGTCTCGCGCGGTGCCGTCGATCTCGCCGGTGCGCGGCCTCGCGCGACACCACCGGCACCGTCGGTCCCGCCGGCGGGGCCTCCCGCGGCCCGCCGGCGCGCGGGCTCAGCGCGGGCTCAGCGCGGGCTCAGACGGTCCTGTCGGCGGCGGTCCTCGGCTCGTGCCGTACGTCCTCCGGCAGGCCGAGGTCCCTGGTCCAGGCGGCGAACTCCACCAGGATGCCGTCGGGGTCCTTGAAATAGATCGACCGGACGAACACGCCCTCTCCCATGGCGGGCGCTATGCCGAGCTCGCTGTCGTCGTGGTTGAGGATCACCCCGACGTCCACGCCCTTGGCGATGAGCTTGTCGCGGTACTCCTCGATCCGGTCCGGGGCGACGTCGAGGGCGATGTGGTTCATCGAGCCGACCGCGGAGAGCAGCTCACCCCGGTCGGGCAGGTTCCTGGGCGCCGAGATGCCGGGAACGCCCTCGGGCGCGTCGGGGAACCAGAAGAACGCCAGCGCGTTGCCGCCGCCGCAGTCGAAGAAGAAGTGCTGTCCCCAGCCCATCGGCAGCTCGATCGTCTTGATCAGGGGCATGCCCAGGACGCCGGAGTAGAAGTCGACCGTCTGCTTCATGTCCGAGCACACCAGCGCTAGGTGGTTGATCCCGCGCAGCTCGAACTCGGTGTTGTCCGCCATGTTCTCCTCGCTCCCTCGGGTAATGAACTGCTTATCACAGGAGACGGAAGGGCCGAGCGGGCGGCCGCCGGGGAGGCGGCGGCGCGACCTGCCCGTACCGCTCACGGCCGCTCGGACACTTCGGGCAGCCGATGGCTCTCGCCCCTGGACAGGTAGACGACCCGGTCTCCGTGACCGCTCCGCTCGACGTGGTCGCGGAAGTCGGAGAGCGGCGAGCTGAAGGCGCCGTAGTCGTCGTAGTGCACCGGCAGCACGCGGCGCGGCTTGAGCAGGTGCACCCATTCGGCCCCCTGCCGGCCGTCCATCGTCACCAGCAGGACGCCCAGCAGTTTCGTGCCTCCCAGGTGGACGATGCCCACGTCGATGTCGGGGAAGCGCCGCGGGATGGAGTCCAGCTCTCTCGCCATGAGCGTGTCGCCGCTGATGTGCAGGCGCAGTCGCACGCGGCCGTCCGGGCCGGAGAACTCCAGCATGCTTCCCATGACGGGTGGCAGGAGGAGATCCACCGGGCCGGGGCCGTGACGCGCGGGCAGCGAGGTGATCTTCACCGAGCCGCCCGGGTTCCGGAGCTCGTGGTCATGCCAGGTGGCCACGCCTACCGCCCCGCCGAAGCCCTGCCGCTTCAGCCTCCGCGCCGCGTGCGGTGTGGTGACGATCGGTGTGCTGTGGTCCAGCCCCTTGCGGGCCACCCGGTCCCAGTGGTCGCCGTGCATGTGCGAGAGGAGAACGGCGTCCAGAGGCGGGAGCCGGTCGACGGCCAGCGCCGGTTCGGTCAGTCGCCTGGTGAACAACCCGTGACCCAGGTAGGCGTACTGGCCGCGGTGCAGGAAGTTGGGGTCGGTGAGGATGGTGAACCCGTTGTAGCGGATGAGCGTCGTGGCGTTCCCGATGAACAGCACACTCGCCGTCTCCTGGTCGGACATGCCGTGGTCCCCCGTGTCGGATCGGTGGAATGGTCGTCGTGCTCGAACCCGGCAGGCCGCACCTCCGGCCGTCCCGGGACCGTCATGCCTCCCGGCGCTCCCCGCCGGTGGCCGGAACCCCCGTCCGGCGGGCCGGCGTACGGTCTCCCCGCGACGTCGTACGGTCTTGCCGCGACGTCACCAGGCGACCTTCAGGGACGACAGGCCGTACACGAAGCTGAAGGAGCGGAAGTGCGCGTCGGGTTCGATCGCGCGCAGCTCGGGAAAGCGCCTGAGCAGCGCGGGGAAGGCGATGTGCATCTCCATCCGCGCGAGCGGCGCCCCCAGGCAGTGGTGCACGCCGTGGCCGAAGGCCAGGTGGCCGGGCGCCCCCCGGGTGATGTCCAGTACCCCCGGATCGGACAGGAAGGCGGGGTCGCGGTTGGCGGCGAGCAGCGCGCACATCACCAGCTCGCCGGGCCCTATCCTGCGGCCGGCGATCTCGACCTCCGTGGTGGTCGTCCTGAAGGTGCTGGAGTGGACGATGCTGAGCCAGCGCAGCAGCTCCTCCACCGCGGCGTCCACGAGCTCGGGTTCCTTCTTGAGCAGTTCCAGCTGGTCGGGGTGGCGCAGCAGGGCCAGCGTACCCAGCCCGAGCATGTTGGCGGTGGTCTCGTGACCGGCCACCAGCAGCAGGCCGCCGATGCCGATGAGCTCGTCCGTCGTCAGGTCGTCGTGCTCGCGCACCAGCGTGCCGAGCAGTTCCTCTCCGGGGTCGGCCTGGGCACGGGCGACCAGCTCGGCCATGTACGCGCGCGATTCCAGCTGCGCCGCCCTGCGCTCCTCGATGGGCGCCGACACGTCGAGCAACAGGCCGGTCCTGCGCTGGAAGCCCGCCCGGTCGGTGTACGGCACGCCCAGCAGCTCGCAGATCACCAGGGAGGGGATCGGCAGCGCGAACGACGACACCAGGTCGGCGGGGGAGCCCGCGCTCTCCATCGCGTCCAGGTGGTCTTCGACGATGCGGGTGATCCGCGGTTCCAGCCGGCGTATCCGGCGGAGCGTGAACTCCGGCGTCAGTATCCGGCGCAGCCGGGTGTGCTCGGGGGGATCGAAGGCGAGCAGGTTGCCCGCGCGGAGCACGGCGAGCTCCTCCTCGCTGCTCTGGTCGCCGGGCAGCTGGAACGTGGCCGTCCGGGCGTTGCTGAACCGCTCCGTGTCGCTCAGCACCGCGCGCACGTCCTCGTGGCGGGTCACCAGCCAGGCGTCGACGCCGGGCGGTGTCCTGACGAGCCTGACTCCCTCCGCGTCCCGCATCGCCTCCAGCTCCGGATCGGGATCGAAATCGGCTCGCCGCATGTGCAGCGGTGGCGTCGGAGACTCGCTCATGGGACCCCCTGGATGACTCGCCGTTCTGGCCACTCCGAAAAAACGCTAGCAACCCATCGATTGCGCGCGAAGGACCCCGACGGCCGTCCGAGGTCTGTGTTGTGCCACTGACCAGCAACTACTTGCTCCGGCGGGGTCGTGCGCCGTGAGATCCCCGACCCGCGGCCGGAACGCCCGGCACGGGTGTCCTGGCGGGACGCCGGACACCGCGGCCCCTTCTCGCCCTTCCCGCCGGCCGTTCCGCGCCGCGGCCCGGCCTTCCGCCCCGATCCGTTCCCCTCGGCCGTTGTGACGCGAACCCCTTCGGCCGGTGACGCGAAAACATGACAGTAGGTGGCCTGTTTTCGCGTCACGCTGGCCACATGACAAGAACGCTGGAAGGAAAGGTCGCCCTGGTCGCGGGGGCGACGAGGGGGACCGGCCGGGGAATCGCGGTGGAACTGGGCACGGCCGGCGCCACGGTCTACTGCACCGGCAGGAGCACGCGGGAGCGGCGCTCGGAGATGGACCGGCCGGAGACCATCGAGGAGACGGCCGAGCTGGTGACCCGCGGGGGCGGGCACGGCGTCGCGGTCCAGGTGGACCACCTGGTTCCGGAGCAGGTGCGCGCCCTGGTGGAACGGATCAGGAACGAGCAGGGCAGGCTCGACATCCTCGTCAACGACGTCTGGGGCGCCGACTCGCTCACCGAGTGGCACGTCCCCGTCTGGAAGCACTCCCTCGACGACGGCCTGCGCATCCTCCGGCTGGCGGTGGACACCCACCTGATCACCAGCCACCACGCGCTGCCCCTGCTGATCGAGAGTCCCGGGGGCATGGTGATCGAGGTGACCGACGGCACCCTGGAGTACAACACCGTCAACTACCGGCTCTCGGCCTTCTACGACCTGGCCAAGATCTCGGTGAACCGCCTGGCGTTCAGCCAGGCCCACGAGCTGCGCCCGCACGGCTGCGCCGCGATCTCGCTGAGCCCCGGCTGGCTCAGGTCGGAGAGCATGCTGGAGCTCTTCGGCGTCACCGAGGAGAACTGGCGGGACGCCACCGCCAAGCAGCCGCACTTCGTGATCTCCGAGACGCCCGCCTACACCGGCCGCGCGGTCGTCGCCCTCGCCACCGACGAGGACCGGATGCGCTGGTCGGGCCAGTCGGTGTCCAGCGGCCAGCTCGCCCAGGTGTACGGCTTCACCGACGTCGACGGCAGCAGGCCCGACGCCTGGCGCTACATCGAGGAGGTCGAGAGCAAGGGCAAACCCGCCGACGCCACCGGCTACCGCTGACCACCACCGGGACCGGCACCTGACCACCACCGGGACCGGCACCGCGACCCCGGGCCGGGACCACCGGCCGGGAGAAGCGGCTGGGATCCCCGGTTGAGACCCCTGGCTGAGACCCCGGCCGGGGTCAGCGGCCTGGCGTGCCGGTGCCGCCAGGGTCGCCGGGGTCGCCGGGGTCGCCGGGGTCGCCGGGGTCGCCGGGGTCTTCGATGTCGCGGGGCTCGGAGGCGTCGCCGATGTCGGAGGTGCCAAGGGTGCCGGCGGGGGAGCGGGGGGAGGCGTACAGGTCGCGCAGGCGGGTGGCCGCTTCGGCGAGGCGGGCACGGAGGCCGGGCGGGTCGACGACCTCGGCCTCCGGACCGAAGCGGAGGATCTGGCTGTAGGCGACCTCCGGGGACTCGACGGGCAGGCGGAACGTGACCCACCCCTGCCCGTCGGGCTCGCCGGCGGAGGCCAGGGCGGAGCCGAGAGCGGCGGGGTCGGCGACGGCGGGCAGCGCGCGGCGCCCGGCGGGGCTGAGCCGTACGGTGACGTGCGCGGTGAGCAGGGACCTGGCGAACTGCGCCGCCCTCTCCCCCCAGAACGCGGCCAGGTCGAAGGTCTCGTCCCGCTCGAAGCGCAGGCCGGGGTGGATCTCGACCTCGTCGAAGCGGTCGACCCGGTAGATGGCGAACCGGGTCGCCAGGTACCAGACTCCCGCCTTCAGCACGAGCCCGTACGGCTCCAGCCGCCGTCGGGCGGCCCCGGCCTGCTCGGGCCGCTCGTTCTCCCCGGCCCGTCCGTCACGCTCGGTCCGCCCGCCTTCAGCCTGCCCGGTTCCTTCGGCCCGCCCGGTTTCCCGGGTTCCGCCGGGCCGATCGGACTGGCCGGGCTGTTTGGTCTGTTCACCCGGCCGGGTGCGCGTGGCACGCCGGTAGAGGGCGGTGACCGGGTGGTCCCCCCACACCGCCCTGGCCAGGGGCGCCAGCGCCGCCGGTGGGGGCCGCTCGCTCGCGAACCAGCCGGGGGCGTCCAGGTGGAAGCGCTGAGCCGCGGTCGCGGGGGCGTCGCGGAGGCCGGGGGAGAGCGCGGCGGAGGCCTTCAGCCGCGCCGTGGCCGCCACCTCGCTCAGTCCCATCTCCCGCAGTGCCTCCGGCACGCCCGACAGGAACAGCGCCTCCGCCTCGGCACGATCCAGCCCGGTGAGGCGGGTGCGGTACCCGTCCAGCAGCCGGTAGCCTCCGCCCCGCCCGCGGTCGGCGTACACCGGCACGCCGGCCTCCGACAGGGCCAGCACGTCACGGTGGACGGTCCGCTCGGAGACCTCCAGCTCTTTGGAGAGCTCCGCCGCGGTCATGCCGCCCCGGGCCTGGAGCAGCAGGACCAACGACATCAACCTGGCCGCGCGCACTCTCCGACCCTAGCCCCGGCGCACCCGTGACCGCGGCGGGGCGGGGAACGGGCGGGGCCGGGGCGAGGCCGCCCGGGGACGGCCGGAGGCGGCCGGGCGAGGGCGGAGCGGAACCCCGAGGGCCGGGCGGAACCCGGAGGGTCAGGAGGGGACGAAGGGCAGCACGACCGCGGACGGGTGGGACGGGTCGTGGAAGATCTCGTGGTCGGTCTTGACCATCGCGCTGCCCGTGCCCAGCGGCTCACCGGTACCGAGGTTGCGGGCGATCCGGGGGTACGCGCCTCCGGCGACGTGCACGCGGATCCGGTGGCCACGCCGGAAACGGTGCCCGATCGGCCACAGATCCACCCGGACCCGGCGGATCCCGTCGTCCCCGGCGGGCGGGTCACCGGGGACAAGGCGGCGCACGCCCTCGCACACGTTGTATGAGGCGCCGTCCGGGTGCACGTCGCAGACCCGGACCACCACGTCGGCGTGCCCGGTGCCCGTGCGCACGTACAGGTCGGCGAAGACCGGGCCGATCATCTCCGTGTCCCGCCGCAGCTCGGGGCCGGTGTAGACGAGTACGTCGCGCCGGGCCTCCAGCCTGCGGTTGTCGCGCGGTTCCGAGTTGCCCAGCAGGACCGGGCCGCCCAGCGCGGGCGTCGGGTGCGCGGGGTCGTAGCGGAAGCGGTCGGGTTCGGCGCCGTGCGGGCCGACGCCGCCGCCAGGGCCTTCGACGGCATGAGAGGCGCGAGAGGCGTGAGGGACGTCAGGGACGCCGGGGATGCCGGGGGAGAGGGCGAAGCCGGGACGCAGGTGCCAGCGCTGCTCCCGCACGCCGGGCACCGGCCAGTCGGAGTAGTCGCGCCACTCGTCCGCGCCCGTCACGTACAGCCTGACCGGCTGCTCGCGCAGCCCCGACGGGTCGCCGAGCAGGTGCGCGCGGAACCAGGCGAGCGCCTCGGCGTTGGCCACCCGGCCGTGCCGCACGTCCGCGTGGTACCAGGGGCCGATCGTCAGGTACGGGCGCCGCCCCGCGGCCCGCATCGCCGCGTAGTCCTTGACCTGCCAGGGCAGGAAGACGTCGTACCAGCCGCCGACCATGGTGACCGCGGCCTCCACCTCGCCCACGGAGGCGGAGAAGTCGCGCCTGCCCCAGTAGGCGGCGGGCTCGGCGTGGTGGGTGAGCAGGTCCTGGAAGAACGGCATGCCCCTGCCCGCCGACAGCGTGTCCAGCTCCCCGAGCGGGCGCCCCGACAGGGCCGCGCGACGCGTTCTGCGCGGGATGAGCAGCGCGCTCGCCCCGCCGAACGGCCGCTCCAGGGAGGCGGTCAGCGTGGTCCACATCAGCGACGACTCCAGCGCGAACGCCCCGCCCACGTAGGCGGCGTCCCGGAACTGGGAGGCGGTCACCGAGGTGGACATGGCCTTGAGGTCCGGCCCGGCGAACGGGGCGATCGCCCACTGCGCGTACCCCAGGTAGGAGGGGCCGTGCATGGCCAGGCTCCTGCCGTACCAGTCCTGGGCACGCAGCCAGGCCAGCGTGGCCAGCCCGTCGTCGTGCTCGTCGCCGAGCGGGTCGAGCAGGCCGCCCGAGCCGAAGCCGCCCCGGCAGCTCTGTATCACGACCTGGAACCCGTGCTTGGCGAACCCGCGCCCGAAGGTCCGCCCGAACACGCCGCGCCTTCCGTACGGGGAGCGGATCAGGATCGTGGGCGGGCGCACGGCGCCGGCCGGTACGTAGCGGTCGGCCAGCAGGGTGACCCCGTCGGGCATCGGTACCGGCAGGTCACGCTCGACCGTGACCCGGTGGACGGCCGTCCGCGGCCAAGTGATCGTCCCCATGTGCTCTCCTCGCGCAGCCCCGTGATTACCCACTGGTAACAGAACAAGGCTCGCGATGGCCAGGGTTCGCCGGTGTGAGGCTCGTCATCCTCCGGTCCCGCCGGCTTCCGCCCCCTGCCTGGGGATCTTCACGGTTTCCCCGCCGGTACGGGGCCGGCGTGGTGTCACGTTGCATGATCGCGGTCGCCGCCGGTACTCTGGCCACATGCGAGACCCGATTACCCTTCAGTGGTGGCGCCGCTTCTAGGCGGCGCAGGTTTCGCATTCGCGAGCAGACAGGCGGCCGCCCAGGGAGGCGGCCTTTTCTGCGTCCGCTCCCTCTGGGCATCAGGGACATCAAAAGGGGCGATACCGCAGTGGAGACGAGCCGATATACCACCGCCGGCGGCATAGGGGTCGAGGTCACCGCGTCCGACGTGCCCGAGACGGTGCTTGAGGACGTCGTCACGACGCTCGGCGAGCGCCGTGGCGGAGTGCTCTCCTCCGGGATGGAGTATCCCGGCCGCTACAGCCGATGGCACCTCGCCTACGTCGACCCCTGCCTGGAGATCGTCGCCAGGGGGCGCAGGATCTCCGCCCGCGCGCTGAACGCCCGGGGCAGGGTGGTCCTGCCCGCCGTCGTGTCCTGCCTGCTGGCGGCGGGCAAGCCCGTCGAGGAGCCGACCGCCGACCTCGTCGAGGTCTACGTGGCGGAGTCGGAGGACATCCTCCCCGAGGAGATGCGCAGCCGCCGTCCCACGGTCTTCACCGCGATCCGCGAGGTCATCGCCGCGTTCAAGGGCGAGAACGAGCACCTGGGCCTGTACGGCTCCTTCGGCTACGACCTGGCCTTCCAGTTCGAGCCGATCAGGCAGGTCCTGACGCGGGCCGCGGACCAGCGCGACCTCGTGCTGCACCTGCCCGACCGGGTGATGGTGATCGACCGTAAGAGGGAGACCAGCAAGGAGTTCCGCTACGAGTTCACCGTGGACGGCGTCTCCACCCACGGGCTCGCCCGCGAGGGGGAGGTCGTGCCGCTGACCCCGCCGCCGTCCGAACTCCCGGCCGACCCCGAAAGGGGCTCCTACGCCAAGGTGGTGGCCGCGGCCAAGGAGAAGTTCGTCCGCGGCGACCTGTTCGAGGTCGTTCCCGGCCAGGTCTTCCACGCACCCTGCACCGACCCGGCCGCCTTCTACCGGGGGCTGCGCAAGGTCAATCCGGCGCCGTACGAGTTCCTGTTCAACCTCGGCGAGGGCGAGCACCTGGTCGGCGCGTCCCCGGAGATGTACGTCCGGGTCAGCGGCGACCGCGTCGAGACCTGTCCCATCTCCGGCACCATCGCCCGCGGCGGCAACCCCATCGAGGACGCCGACGCGATCCGGACCCTCCTGTCCAGCGTCAAGGAGGAGTCGGAGCTGACCATGTGCACCGACGTGGACCGCAACGACAAGTCCCGCATCTGCGTGCCGGGGACGGTCCAGGTGATCGGCCGCCGCCAGATCGAGATGTACTCCCGGCTCATCCACACCGTCGACCACATCGAGGGCCGGCTGCGTCCGGAGTTCGACGCCCTCGACGCCTTCCTCACCCACATGTGGGCCGTCACCGTCACCGGCGCCCCCAAGACCTGGGCGATGCAGTTCATCGAGGACCACGAGGCCACCACGCGGCGCTGGTACGGCGGGGCGGTCGGCTACATCGGCTTCGACGGCTCGATGAACACCGGCCTGACCCTGCGCACCGCGCAGATCCGCGGCGGGGTCGCCACCGTCAGGGCCGGGGCCACGCTGCTGTTCGACTCCGACCCCGACGCCGAGGAGCGGGAGACCGAGCTCAAGGCCAGCGCCCTGCTGGGCGCCCTGGCCGCGGTCGGCGCGGCCCCGCAGGAGCGGGCCGAGGCGGAGGTGGCCGCCACGCCGCCGGGCAGCGGGATGAAGGTGCTGCTCGTCGACCACGAGGACTCTTTCGTCAACACCCTCGCCGACTACTTCCGCCAGCAGGGCGCCGAGGTCGTCACGCTCAGGCACGGATTCCCCGTCACGATGATCGACGAGATCGCGCCCTCCCTGGTGGTGCTGTCGCCCGGCCCCGGCTGGCCGTCCGACTTCGGGCTGCCCGCCCTGGTCGGCGCCCTCTACGAGCGCGACCTGCCGGTGTTCGGCGTCTGCCTCGGCCTGCAGGGCATGGTGGAGCAGGCGGGCGGCACCCTCGAGCTGCTGTCCTATCCCGAGCACGGCAAGCGCGGCCAGGTGCGGCGGCTGGGCCCCAGCGCCCTGCTCGACGGGCTTCCCGAGGAGTTCACGGCCGCGCGCTACCACTCGGTCCACGCCAAGCAGCCGGGCGTCGCCGGGTTCACCGCCACCGCGCTCACCCCGGACGGCGCGGTGATGGCCATCGAGGACGTGGAGCGACGCCGTTTCGCGGTGCAGTTCCATCCCGAGTCGATCCTCACCGCCGAGGGGGGCTCGGGAGCGAAGATCATCGCCAACGTTCTCCGGCTCTGCCGCAAGAACGGGTAAAGAAGCCGTACTTCGCGCCCGGCGGTCCCGCCGGGTGACCCTAGAGTTCTCCCCGTCGTGGAGACCGCTGGGCGTACCGGGCCAGGACCGGCCGACACGCCCGGCGGCGGGGGAGGAGCGGGCATGAGATCGGACGGCGTGCTGCCCGTCGAGCTGCCCGACGTCGTACGGGAGGCGCTGCTGGCGCCGCTGGTCGACCACAACTGCCGCGGTGTGCGCCGCGACGAGCTGACCCGGGCCCGGTTCGAGACGCTGCTCACCGACGCGGAGACCCCCGCGCCGCCGGGCACCACCCACTTCGACACCCCCGCGGGCGCCGCCGTCCGGCGCTGGTGCGCCCCCGTTCTCGGCCTCGCCCCGCACGTTCCGCCCGCCGTCTACCTGGCCCGCAGGGCGGAGCTCGGCGCGGCCGAGGTGAACCGGCGGCTGCTGGGCGCTGCGGGGATCTCCACCTTCCTGTTCGACGGATCCGACGACTCCGATGACTCCGGCGACTCCGGCGACTCCGGCGGGGAGGGCTTCGGCGGCTTCGAGAAGGGCCCCCTCGGCGGTCGCGGCGACGTCGCCGGTCTCGGACCCCGCGGTGCTCTCGGTGCTCTCGGTGTTCTCGGTGCTCTCAACGGCTCCCGCGGGTCCGAGGGTCCCGGAATGCTGGACCGCCTGGACCGCCTGGACCGCCTGGAGCGTCCGGACCGCAGGGATCGTTTCGGCGGCGGCCCCGGCGGGGGCGAGGTGCTGCCACCGGCCGAGATGGGGCACGCGGGCGGCGCGGACACCGCGCGGGTCGTCCACATCGAGCGGGCCGAGGAGGAGGTCGCCGGCACCGCCGTCTCGGGCGTCTCCTACATCTCCGCCCTCGCCCAGAAACTCGCCGAGCGGGCCGTCCGCGCCGTCGCGCTGAAGTCGGTCACCGCCCACCGCTCCGGCCGGCCCCTCGAGCCGGCCAGGCCGAGCAGGGGAGCGGTGATCGCGGCGGCCACCCGGCGGCTGGCCTGCCCGGGGGAGAGGCTCACCGACCAGGTGCTCCTGCGCCACCTGCTCTGGACGGCGATCGACGTGGCCAGGGAGTACGGGCGGCCGCTGCAGTTCCACACCGGCCCCGCCCGCCATGCCGGCGGCACGCGCCACGGCGCCCACCCGGGGGGCCGTGCCACCTCCGGCGGTCGCGGCGCGTACGGCGGTCACGAGACCTACGGGGGCGGCGGGCACGGCGGCCCAGGCGCCGCCGGGGGCGCCAGAGGTCCCGGCCCCTTCGGAGGCCACGCCGGTTCCGGCTGGGGTCCCGACTCCGGTCCGTACGGCGTCGGTCCGGCGCCGGTGGCCGGATTCATCACGGCGACGCAGCCGATGGGCGTCCCCGTCGTCCTGTTGCACTGCCACCCGTTCCATCGCCAGGCGGCCTATCTGGCGGGTGCCCTCCCGCACGTCTACGTCGACGTGGGAGCGGCCCTGACCCGCAGCGCCACGGGGTCGGCCGCGGTCATGGCGGAACTGCTGGAACTCGTGCCGTTCCACAAGCAGCTGTTCGGTTCCGGCGGCCACGGCGTGGCCGAGGCCTGCCACCTCGGTGCCCTGCACTACCGGCGCGGCCTGGCCGGGGCACTCGCCGCGCGACTGGCCGACGGCGAGTGGAGCACCGCGGACGCCGCCCGGGTGGCCCAGATGATCGGCTCGGGAAACGCCCGCCGGATATACCGGTTGTGACGGGTGCCCGCCCCCGGGGCGGCTGGGCCCCTGGAATAATGTGGCGACTGTTGGCGCGACGAGGGGGAACCAGTTGACGGGCGATGGGGCAGAGGCACGTTTTCTCGACGACGTGACCGTGGAGTTGGTCAAGCACAGCGCCTCCGACACCGACGTGCTCTGGGCCGCGCGGGTGTCGACCGCGGGAGAGCAGTCCCTGGAGGAGATCGGCAAGGACCCCGAGCGTTCCAAGGGACTGCTCAACTTCCTGATGCGCGACAGGCACGGCAGCCCCTTCGAGCACAACTCGATGACGTTCCTCGTCAGCGCGCCGATCTTCGTCTTCCGTGAATTTCACCGCCACAGGGTCGGATGGTCATACAACGAGGAAAGTGGGCGTTATCGGGAGCTTCAGCCCAATTTCTACGTTCCGGGGGCGGAGCGGAAGCTGGTCCAGGAGGGCCGGCCGGGCAAGTACGTCTTCGCCGAGGGCAGCGCCGAGCAGCACAAGATCGTGACTGAGGCGATGGAGTCGTCGTACCGGCAGTCCTACGCCGCCTACCAGGAGATGCTGGAGGCCGGGATCGCCAGGGAGGTGGCCAGGGCGGTGCTGCCCGTCGGTCTCTTCTCCTCGATGTACGCCACCTGCAACGCCCGCTCGCTCATGCACTTCCTCTCCCTGCGCACCAAGAACGAGCAGGCCAGGGTGCCCTCGTTCCCGCAGCGCGAGATCGAGATGGTGGCGGAGAAGATGGAGGCGGCCTGGGCGGAGCTGATGCCCCTCACGCACGCGGCCTTCGTGGCCGCCGGCAGGGTCGCCCCCTAGAGGAGCAGGGGCGCCCCCTCGCGGAGTCGCCGGGGGCGTGCGGACCGGAGGTCTCCCGGCCCGCCGCCCCCTCGGTCCTCGTCTCCTGCCCGCCGCCTGGCTTGTTGTCTCTCGCGGGCGGTCAGCTCGTGGTCTCCTGACGGCGGGAGAGGGCGGGCAGGACGAAGATCTCGGCGCCCGGGGGCAGCGCGCAGTCGAGGCCGCCGAGGTGCCGGGCGTTCTCGCCGCAGACGAACATGCTGATGTGGCGGCGGATGCACCCGTAGTCGTCGCGGAGTCGCTGCTCCAGGGACGGGTGCGTGCGGCGGAGCATGTCGAGGGCGGAGCCCAGCGTGGGGTGGCCGTCGTCGTGGTCGGCGACGGCGAAGACGCGGATCTCGGTGGTCTCGCCCGCCCAGTGCCGGAGCGTGGCGGGAAGCATGAAGGTCACGAGGGTGACGGGTCTGGCCATCGGCTCAGCGCACCGTGTCGCGAGGGGCGGGCAGGGCAGGGTGGCCTGAACCGGCCGGGGGCCGGGGACGGGTGTCGTCCTGACCTCGGCGGCGCCGCCGCCGGTGGAGGGGACCGGGGACGGGCGCGTGCGGGCGGACGGCTCCGGCCGGAGAGCCGGACGGATGGTGACGGCGGCGGACGGGTCCGCGCGGGTGGCGGTCGAGAGGTGGGCACGGGCTGGGAGGGGGGCCGTCGTGCATGACCATCTCCTTTCGGATTGGGCCTCATGCTGCCATGCCACGCCGTGTCTTGCCGTGCTCTATGAAATTTGCGTGATCAGTTCGGGGTGTTAGTCCCGATTGTCGTTCAGAGCTCGCCCTGCACGATGTCCCGGTGGATGTGCGGCAGCGGCATTCCGCCCCGCTGGAGCCTGCGGACCGTCTCGTTGACCATGGCGGTCGGGCCGCAGACGTAGGCCTCGTGGTCGGCCCACGAGTGGAACCGCTCCATCACCTCGGCCACCTGGCCCCGCATGCCGTCGTACCCCGGTTCGCCGGAGACCACGGGCAGTACCCGCAGCCACGGGAAGGCCGACTCCATCCGTACCAGGTCGGTCAGGTCGTAGAGTTCGGCGGCGGTGCGGGCCCCGTAGAGCAGATGGACGTTGGGGCGGCGCCCGGAGCCGATCACGTGCTCCAGGATCGCCTTGATGGGGGCCAGGCCGGTGCCGCCCGCCACGCACAGGATGTCGCGCCCCGAGTCGGCGGGCACCATGGTGCCCATCGGAGGCCCCAGCGTCAGGGTGTCGCCGATCCGGGTGTGCTGGACCAGCGCGGTGGAGACCCAGCCGCCGGTGATCGCGCGGACGTGCAGGCGGACGGTTTTGTCGTCCCTGGGCGCGTTCGCGATGGAGAACGTGCGCCAGACGCGCGGCCAGCGCGGGGTCTGCACGTTGACGTACTGGCCGGGTACGTAGGGCAGATGCTGGTCGAGCCGCAAGGTGATCACCGCGATGTCCGGTGTGCGGAGCTCGTGGTCGATCACCTCGGCCAGCCACCAGGCGGGCGACACGCCCGCGTCCGACTCGGCTGACTCGATCATGAGATTGGCGGCGGCCGTGTACGCGGCCACCCACGCCGCCTCTATCTCGTTGTCCCAGATCTCGGCGGCGAAGCGCCTGATCGTGGCGAGGAGCGCGTTGCCGACCGCGGTGTAGTGCTCGGCGAGGACCCCGTACTTGCGGTGGTCGCGGCCGAGCTGGCCGAGGAACGACGCCAGGCTGCCGGGGCTGTCCAGGCTCCAGACGATCCTGGTCAGCGCGCTGAACAGGCGGTCGCGCTGGACGTCCATCGCCGGGGGGAACATCGCCCGCAGGTGCGGGCTCTCGGCGAACAGGCGCCCGTAGAAGTACGCCGCGGCCTTGTCCGCGACGGGTTCGACGAGGGCGAAACTTTCCTTGACGAGATGCGGATTCAACGACATTTAACGAACCCACCCTAATTGATCGGATCAAAGTCCGATCATGCAGATCCACCTCCCTGACGGCTCCGGGTGACGAGCGACCGGGAGCCCCGGCTCACCTGGCCACTCGAATTTGAGTCTTCCATCACCATGTAGACGTCACAACCGTTTCTCAGCAATATGGTGGGAAATCTAACTATCCGTAATTGAAAAGTTATTTTGCGTGACCAACTAATTGGCGGCGGGCGACATAGGCGAATAATAATCACGTTCCATTTGAATGGAGAGTTTACTGCTCGTAAGCCATGCGGTCATGGCGGAGTTCCAGGTCGCCGGGGGTGTGAACCGTCCCCGCGGTGAGAGTTGGGGACTCCTGGCGAGACGACACTGATACCTCGAATGTGTGACATGACCGAAATAGAGTGCGCCATGATAGAGGAGCTGTTGGAGATGGGATCGGTGCTGTCCGAAACAGGTGGCGCCACCTCGCGCACGCCCCCTGGAGAACGCATGCCCCGACCCTTGATCGGTATCACCGCCTACCTCGAGGCCGCCCGCTGGGGCGACTGGGTCAGGGAGGCCGTCCTGTCGCCGCCCTCCTACGCGCGAGCCGTCGAGAAGGCGGGCGGCGCCCCGGTGCTGCTGCCCCCGCTCAACCTCGGCGGGATCGACGACTACGTCGGCGGCCTGTCGGGCGTGATCCTCGCCGGAGGGGGCGAGCTCGACCCCTCCCTCTACGGGGCCGCCCCCGAGGAGCGCGTCAGGGACCCCCAGCCGCACCGCGACCGCTTCGAGCTGGCGCTGGCCCGCGCCGCCGTCAAGGCCGGCCTGCCGCTGCTCGCCTCGGGGCGGGGCATGCACGTCCTGAACGTCGCCCAGGGCGGGACCCTGATCCCCTGGCTCCCCGAGGTGGTCGACCACGACCGCCACGCCGCCCAGGCGCACCGCATCCAGATCAGCGTCTCCAGCAGGCTCGGCAAGACGGTGGGTGACACGGCCGAGGTGACCGCGCCCCATCACCAGGCCGTCAAGCGGCTGGGCACCGGCCTGCTCGCCGTGGCCTGGGCCGACGACCAGATCGTCGAGGGCGTCGAGCTGCAGGGGCACCGGTTCTGCGTCGGGGTGCAGTGGAACCCCGGACGCGCCGGGGACAACCGGCTCATCGAGGCCCTGGTCGAGGAGGCCCGGCGGTGACGTCCGGCGGGTAAAGTGCCGATCATGCCGTTGCACCCGCAGGCCGAGGCCTACCTGAAGCTCTTCCAGACGGACCTCGGTGCCCCTCTCTCCACGCTCACCCCCGAGATGATCGCCGAGCTGCGGACCCTGGACGCCTTCGCCGAGCAGCGGGGTCCGATCATTCCCCTCCCGATGGTCAGGGACGAGGTCGTCGGGGGCGTGCCGGTCCGGGTCTACCGGCCCGAGGAGGGCGACCGCCCCCTTCCCGCGATCGTCTACCTCCACGGCGGAGGCTGGGTCTTCGGGAGCGTCGAGCGCAACGACGCCCTCGGCCGCGACCTCGCGGTGCGCAACGGGGCGGTCGTGGTCTCGGTCGACTACCGGCTCGCGCCCCACCACCCCTTCCCCGCGGCGGCCGACGACGCGTGGAGCGTCGTCCAGGACGTCTTCGCCCGTCCCGGCGCCTACGGGATCGACCCGGGGCGCATCGCGGTCTGCGGCGACAGCGCCGGGGGCAACCTCGCGGCCGTGGCCGCCTGGCAGGCCAGGGACGCCGGGCTCCGGCTGGCCCACCAGCTGCTCGTCTACCCGGTGGCCGACGTGGCCATGGACACCGGGAGCTACCGTGCCTACGCCACCGGCTTCGGGCTCGGCGCGGACGAGATGGCCTGGTTCGTCGCGCAGTACGGCGGTGACCCGGCCGACCCCCGGCTGGCTCCGGCCCGGCTGGCCGACAAGTCCGGCCTGGCCCCGGCGACGGTGATCGTCGCCGAGTGCGACCCCCTCTGCGACGAGGGCGAACAGTACGCCGCCCAGCTCGCCGCGGCCGGGGTGCCGGTCGAGGTCAGGAGATACGAGGGAGCCATCCACGGTTTCTTCGGCCTTCCGGGCTTCTTCGACCAGGCGACCGAGGCGCGCGAGTACGCCGCGGCCCGTCTCGCGGAGGCCTTCCGGTAGACGGGTCTTTCCGGCCGGCCGATACCCGTCCGGCGAGCGGAGCCTTCCCGCGGGGTGTCTGCCGCGGGGCGGGTCCGTGCCGCGGCCTCCGCCGGGGACGCCGCCCGGACCCGTACGGCGGCGGCCGCCCCGAGGCGGCGGCGCCCGGTCAGAAGCGCCCGTGCAGGGCGGCCAGGCCGGGCTCGAAGACCTGGCCGACGACGAACCCCTCCACCTTCGCCGCGTCGTCGGTCTCGAAGGTGGCCGACCACTCGACGAACGCCCTCCCGCTGTCGGTGACGGGGGCGACCCGGTAGAGCGCCCGGTAGTCACGGACCGGCAGCGGGCTCTCCAGGATCTCGTACGTCGCCGAGCGCGAGGCGTCGTCGAGGGTGAGCAGCCGCTCCCTGAAGGCTCCGCCGGGGCTCTCCAGCCTGCGCACCGCGCCCGGCCGGGAGTCCCCGCCGTCCTCGATCTCGCAGCCGGTGATCCCCGGCAGCCACTCCGCCACGTTGCCGAAATCCCTCAGGTACTCCCACACCTGGTCGGCGGAGGCGTTGATCACCGTGCTGGCGTACGCGGACATCGGCTACTCCTCGTGCTGGCCTGTCGCCGAGGGTCATGCCCGCGCGCGCCGCCGGGTAATCAGGGCCGCCGGGTGATCAGGTCAGAAGCTCCTGGGCAGCCCGAGAACCTGGGTGGCCAGGTAGTTGAGCAGGAGTTCCTCGGTGACCGGGGCGACCTTGCCGATGCGGGCGCCGGTCAGCAGGTTGGCCACCGGGTACTCCAGCGAGTAGGCCATGCCGCCGTGCGTCTGGAAGGCGTGGTCCGCCGCCTCCCACGCGGCCTGCGAGGCGGACAGCTTGGCGATGTTGGCCTCGGTGGCGCAGGGCAGCTGCCTGTCGAACAGCCAGGCGGCCTTGTAGAGCATCAGCCTGGCCAGCTCGATCTTCGCCTTGACCTGGGCGAGGGGGAAGGCGATGGCCTGGTTGGCGCCGATCGGGCGGCCGAACACCTCGCGCTCCTTGGCGTACTGCACGGCCACCCGCAGCGCCACCTCGGCGCCGCCGAGCGCGGAGGCGGCGAGCAGGACGCGCTCGGGGTTGAGGATGTCCCACAACACCAGCGCGCCCTGGTCGACCTCGCCGATCACGTTCCTCTCCGGGACCCGGAGGTCGTCGATGAAGACCATGTTGGACGGGGTGGTGTTGGCGCCCAGCTTCGGGATCGGCCGGAACGACAGCTGCCCGGCGGCGACCGCCTCGGGGACGTTCACCAGGAAGACGGTCAGGCCGTTGGAGCGGGGCTTGGCCTCGGCGGCCGGGATGGTCCGGGTGACCAGGAGCATCCAGGTGGCGCGCTGCACGCCGGTGATCCAGATCTTCTGGCCGTTGACGACGAACTCCGCGCCGTCGCGGCGGGCGAAGGTGGAGATGCCCAGGGCGTTGGACCCGGCGTCGGGCTCGGTCAGCGCGAAGCAGGTCTCCAGCTCGCCGGTGGCCAGCTTGGGCAGCAGCTCGTCGCGCTGCCACCGGCTGCCGTGCCTGGACAGGGTCATCGCGCCGAACCCGGGGGTGAGCACGTAGGTGAACGCCGAGCCGCCGGCCGAGCCCGAGGCCGACAGGGTCTCGGTGGCCACGGCCAGCTCCAGCAGGCCCTGACCGCCGCCGCCGTACTCCTCGGGCACGGCCAGGCCGAGCCAGCCGCCCTTGGCCAGGTCCTGCCAGACCTCCTCGGGCCAGCGTTTCTCGCTCTCGCACCGCTGCCAGTAGTCCAGGTCGTAGCGGGCGCAGATGTCGCCGATGCCGCGTTGTACGGCGAGGGCGCTCTCGGGGAGGGTGAAGTCCACGATGATCAACTCCATTCTGGCTGCGGGCGCAATCGTAGAACGTAGTTCGGTATCTTCGTGGCGTCCCGGCCCCGGCCCTGACGTTCCGGCCCCGGCCCGCGGGGTCAGGCCTCCGGGGCGGGCTCCAGCCGCGGCCTGCGCGCGTGGTAGACGAAGGCCGGCGGCACGTTGCCCCACACCGTCCGGCCCGTGACGACCTCCTCGAAGGTGTCGATCAGGCGCCTCCTGAAGCGCCGCGCCGGAGGAAGGCGCTTGGCGAAGCTGTAGGCGAAGGTGGTGAAGGCCGTGTGCGGACCCATGATCCCGGTGACCGCGCCCAGCAGGCGGGCCTGGGTCTCCTCGGAGAAGGCGGCCCAGGGGAGCCCGCTCACGATCGCGTCGGCCTGGGGCAGGCCGCGCTCCTGGAGCAGCTGGGGCAGCCGTACCGCGTCGTCGACCACGACGTCCACGCCCGGGTTCCTGGCGGCGAGGAACTCGGCCAGCCTCGGGTTGATCTCGACGGCGATGTGGTGCCCCCGGCCGCCCAGCCGGCGCTGGATCTCCGCCGTGAACGCGCCCGTGCCGGGGCCGAGCTCGACGATCACCGGGTCGCCCCGGTGCGGGACCGGCGAGGCCACCGCCTCGGCGAGCCGCCGCGAGCTCGGCGCCACCGCTCCGACGGTGCCCGGCGAGCGGATCCACTGCCCCAGGAAGAGCGTGGTGTCATTGGTCATGGTTTGAAGGGTAGAGGGTACGGAAGCGCCTGCAGTACGCCGCCTGGTCGATCTTGGCGGCTCAGAGACCCTCCACGGGCAGGTAGACCCGGCCGCCCTCGCGGGAGAACTCCTCCGACTTCTCCCGCATCCCGGCCTCCAGGGCCTCGGCGCCGGTCAGGCCGCGCTCCTCGGCGAACCTGCGCACGTCGTGACTGATCCTCATCGAGCAGAACTTCGGACCGCACATCGAGCAGAAGTGCGCGGTCTTGGCCGGGGCGGCGGGCAGCGTCTCGTCGTGGAAGGACCGGGCGGTCCCGGGGTCCAGGGAGAGGGCGAACTGGTCCTCCCAGCGGAACTCGAACCGGGCGTCGGACAGCGCGTCGTCCCACGCCTGCGCGCCCGGGTGGCCCTTGGCGAGGTCGGCCGCGTGCGCCGCGATCTTGTAGGTGATCACGCCGGTCTTCACGTCGTCCCTGTCCGGCAGGCCCAGGTGCTCCTTGGGCGTGACGTAGCAGAGCATCGCCGTGCCGTACCAGCCGATCATCGCCGCGCCGATGGCCGAGGTGATGTGGTCGTAGCCGGGCGCGACGTCGGTCGTCAGCGGGCCGAGGGTGTAGAACGGGGCGTCGTCGCAGAGCTTGCGCTGCAGGTCGACGTTCTCCTTGATCTTGTGCATGGGGACGTGGCCGGGGCCCTCGACCATCACCTGGACGTCGTGCGCGTGAGCGATTTTCGTGAGCTCGCCCAGCGTCCTGAGCTCGGCGAACTGCGCCTCGTCGTTGGCGTCGGAGATCGATCCGGGGCGCAGGCCGTCGCCCAGCGAGAACGCCACGTCGTAGCGGGCCAGGATCTCGCAGATGTCGGCGAAGTGCTCGTAGAGGAAGCTCTCGCGGTGGTGCGCCAGGCACCAGGCCGCCATGATCGAGCCGCCCCGGGAGACGATCCCGGTCCTGCGCCGCGCGGTCAGCGGCACATGGGCCAGGCGCACCCCCGCGTGGACGGTGAAGTAGTCCACGCCCTGCTCGCACTGCTCGATCAGGGTGTCGCGGTAGATCTCCCACGACAGGCGGGCCGCGTCGCCGCCCGCCTTCTCCAGCGCCTGGTAGAGCGGGACGGTCCCGATCGGCACGGGGGAGTTGCGGATGATCCACTCGCGGGTGGTGTGGATGTTGCGCCCGGTGGACAGGTCCATCACCGTGTCGGCGCCCCACCGGATCGCCCACGTCATCTTGTCCACCTCCTCCTCGACGGTGGAGGCGACGGCCGAGTTTCCGATGTTGGCGTTGATCTTCACGAGGAAGTTGCGGCCGATGATCATCGGTTCGCTCTCGGGATGGTTGACGTTGGCCGGGATGATCGCCCGCCCGGCGGCCACCTCGGCGCGGACGAACTCCGGCGTCACGCCCTCGCGGACCGCGACGAACTCCATCTCCCGGGTGACCAGGCCGCGCCGGGCGTAGGCGAGCTGGGTGACCGGCGCCCCCGCCGCGCGCAGCGGCCGGTCGCCGCCGCCGGTGAAGACCGCGTCGAGGGAGCGCAGGTCGCGGGCCCAGGCGTCGCGGTCGCGGTAGCCGTCGTCGCCGGGGGCGCCGGATCGGCCGCCGTACCGGACCGTGTCGCCCCGCTCCAGGATCCACTCCTCGCGCGGGCGCGGCAGGCCGCGGGTGACGTCGGTGGTCACGGACGGGTCGGTGTAGGGGCCCGAGGTGTCGTACAGCGTGACCGCGGTCCCGTCGGTCAGGCGCACCTCGCGCATGGGGACGCGCAGGTCGCCCTGGTAGATCTTGGAGCTGGAAATACGCGCGTCGGTCATCGCGCAAACTCCCTTCGCCGGCATTACCCGGAGCAGGTTCTGGCGGTCGGCGGCTGTCTCGGCCGTCCTCTCAGCCCGGTTCTCCGGGCTCCCGCGTTGGTCGAACGGAACGATAACGCGTATCCCCCGCGCCCACCATCCACCCGGCCGCATCGGACGCAGTAGTGTCACCATCAGGTACGGGGAGGGAGATCAGCCGGTGAATCCGGAAGCATCGGGGGCCGAGGACCGAATCTGGACGGTCCCCAACGCGTTGAGCCTGGCCAGGCTTCTGGGGGTGCCGGTTTTCCTGTGGCTGGTGCTGGGCCCGAAGGCCGACGGCTGGGCCGTCGCCCTGCTGATGCTGGCGGGGTTCTCCGACTGGCTCGACGGCAAGATCGCCCGTGCCTGGAACCAGACCAGCAGGCTCGGCCGCCTGCTCGACCCGCTGGCCGACCGGCTCTACATCCTGGCCACCCTGTTCGGCCTCGCCATGCGCGAGATCATCCCCTGGTGGCTGGCGCTGGCCATCCCACTGCGCGACGTGATGCTGCTGGGCATCCCGCTCATCCTGCGCCGCCTCGGGTACGGTCCCGCGCTGCCCGTGCACTTCCTCGGCAAGGCCGCCACGGCCAACCTGCTCTACGCCTTCCCACTGCTCTTCCTGGCCCACCATCCCTCCTGGTACGCCGAGGTGGCGGGGATCGTCGGCTGGTCCCTGGCCATCTGGGGCACCGGCCTGTACTGGTGGTCCGGGGTGCTGTATTGGGTACAGGTGCGTCAGCTGACAAGCGAGGCCAAACGCCTTAAGAGGTGATCTGTGAAGGCCGTCGTCATGGCGGGCGGGGAGGGGACACGGCTCCGGCCGATGACCGCGAACCAGCCCAAACCTCTCCTACCCGTGATCAACCGGCCGATCATGGAGCATGTGCTTCGCCTGCTGAAACGGCACGGCTTCACCGAGACGGTGGTCACCGTGCAGTTCCTGGCCGCCCTGGTCCGCAACTACTTCGGCGACGGCGACGAGCTCGGCATGAGCCTGTACTACGCCACCGAGGACACGCCGCTCGGCACCGCGGGCAGCGTGAAGAACGCCGCCGACCGGCTCCGCGACGACCGCTTCCTGGTCATCTCCGGCGACGCGCTGACCGACATCGACCTGACCGACATGATCCGTTTCCACCGCGAGAACGGCGCGATGGTCACGATCGGGCTCAAGCGCGTCCCCAACCCGCTGGAGTTCGGCATCGTCATCGTCGACGACCAGGGCAGGGTGGAGCGCTTCCTGGAGAAACCGACCTGGGGCCAGGTCTTCTCCGACACCGCCAACACCGGCATCTACGTGATGGAGCCCGAGGTCCTCGACGAGATCGCGGCCGGGGAGTCCGTCGACTGGTCGGGCGACGTGTTCCCCAGGCTGCTGGAGCGCGGCGCCCCGCTGTACGGCTACGTGGCCGACGGCTACTGGGAGGACGTCGGCACCCACGAGAGCTACCTCAAGGCCCAGGCCGACGTCCTGTCCGGCCGGGTCAAGGTCGACATCGACGCCTTCGAGGTCTCGCCGGGCGTCTGGGTCGCCGAGGGGGCCTCGGTCGACGCCGACGCCGTCCTGAAGGGCCCCCTCTACGTCGGCGACTACGCCAAGATCGAGGCGGGCGCCGAGCTGCGCGAGTACACCGTGCTGGGCAGCAACGCGGTGGTCAGGGAGGGGGCCTTCCTGCACCGCGCGGTCGTCCACGACAACGTCTACGTCGGGCCCAGCGCCCACCTGCGCGGCTGCGTGATCGGCAAGAACACCGACCTGATGACCGGCGCCAGGGTCGAGGAGGGCGCCGTCGTCGGCGACGAGTGCATCATCGAGGCCGAGGCGTACATCTCCTCCGGCGTCAAGATCTACCCGTTCAAGACCATCGAGGCCGGGGCGGTGATCAACAACAGCGTCATCTGGGAGCCGCGCGCCCAGCGCAACCTGTTCGGCCCCCGGGGAGTCTCGGGGCTGGTCAACGTCGAGATCACCCCCGAGCTGTGCGTACGGCTGGCCAGCGCCTACGCCACCACCCTGAAGAAGGGCGCCTCGGTCATCACCTCCCGCGACTCCTCCCGCGCCGCGCGGGCGCTGAAGCGGGCCGTGATCAGCGCCCTGAACGCCAGCGCGATCAACGTGCTCGACCTGGAGGCGTCCCCGCTCCCGGTGGCCCGCTTCCACACCGCCAGGGAGAACGCCGTCGGCGGCATCGCGCTGCGCACCACCCCCGGAGACCCGCAGAGCGTCGACATCGTCTTCATGGACGAGCACGGCGCGGATCTTTCCCCGGCGGCCCAGCGCAAGCTGGACCGGGTCTTCTCCCGGCAGGAGTTCCGCCGCGCCTTCCCCGGGGAGATCGCCGAGCTGAGCTTCCCCGCCCGGGCGGTGGAGGACTACACGCACGAGCTGCTGCGCCTGGTCGACATCAGCGGGGTGCGCGACGCCGACATGAAGGTCGTGGTCGACTGCGCCGGAGGCACCTCCTCGCTGGTGCTGCCCAGCCTGCTGGGCCGCGTCGGGGTGGACGTGCTGACCGTCAACAACCGGCTGGACGACGCCTCGCCCACCGAGACCCTCGCCGAGCGCCGCCGCGACCTGCAGCGCCTGTCGGAGCTCGTCAGCTCCTCCAGGGCGGCCTTCGGGGTGCGCTTCGACCCGGTGGGGGAGCGGGTCGCGCTGGTGGACGAGATGGGCCAGCTGATCAGCGAGGAGCGCGCCCTGCTGGTGGTGCTCGACCTGGTCGCCGCCGAGCGGCGCGGCGGCAGGGTGGCGCTGCCGGTCACCACCACCCGGGTGGCCGAGCAGGTCTGCAGGTTCCACGGCGTCCAGGCCGAGTGGACCTCCACCGCGATCGACGCGCTCACCGCCGCCGCCAGGGGGCCGGAGATGATCTTCGCGGCCGACGGGCGAGGCGGTTTCATCGTGCCCGAGTTCGGCCCCACGGTGGACGGCCTGGCGGTGTTCCTGCGCCTGCTGGGCCTGGTCGCCAGGACCCGGCTCTCGCTCAGCCAGATCGACGCCAGGATCCCCGAGGCCAAGCTGCTGCGCCGGACCGTGCCGACCCCGTGGGCGGCCAAGGGCGCGGTGATGCGCTCGGTCATCGAGGCCGCCGAGCACTACCGCATCGACACCACGGACGGGGTGCGGGTCGTCGCCGAGGACGGCAGCTGGACCCTGGTGCTGCCCGACCCGGCGGAGGCGGTCACCCACCTGTGGGCCGAGGGGTTCGACGTCGACTCCGCGCAGACCCTGATCGAGCACTGGGCGAGGGTGGTGGAGGAGGCCGCGGGCGGCTGACGGGACCCGGCCCCGGCCGTCGCGCCGCAGGCGCGGGAAGGCGCCCTGACGGGGGCCGCGGGCCGAGCGGTTGCCACAAAGACAGCGCGGCGCCATGGACCGGGGACAGTGCCCCACTGTAACTTTGTCACCGACCGTACCCGCGGTTCAGCGTCAACCTTGACCTTCGCGCCTCATCACTGTATGTTGCGGCATTCGCAGTCCGAGAAAACACTTGAGAAGCGAAGAAGCGAGGCGCGCATCACTGAGCACCGTTGCCGCGTCTTCGCGGTAGGAGGCCGAGCCGATCGATGCCGAGCGTCTACTGCACGCAGTGCGGTCATGCCAATCCTGAGGATGCCCGTTTCTGTTCACGATGCGGGTCGCCGCTTACCAAAGCCGAGACCCCCGGAGACAGCACATCGACGATCTCCCTCTCCGGGATCGAGGCCTACGAGGCGGAGACAGGTGAGACGCTTCTCGCCGAGCGGCAGGCCGTCGAGCAGTTGCCCCCGGGCACCGCGCTGCTGGTCGCGATGCGCGGCCCCAACGCCGGCAGCCGGTTCCTGCTCGACAGCGACCTCACCACCGTGGGCCGTCACCCCGAGAGCGACATCTTCCTCGACGACATCACGGTCTCGCGCCGCCACGTGGAGTTCTACCGGCGCGGCGGCGGGGTCTTCACCGTCCGCGACGTCGGCAGCCTGAACGGCACGTACGTGAACCGCGAGCGCATCGAGGAGGTCCCGCTGTACGGCGGGGACGAGGTGCAGATCGGCAAGTTCCGCCTGGTCTTCCTCACCCGCGGCGCCGCTGGAGGATGATGAGCTCGCAGGCCGCTCGTGCGCACATGAGCATCGGGGAGGTGCTCGCTCTGCTGCAGGGCGAGTTCCCCGACGTCAGCATCTCCAAGATTCGTTTCCTGGAGGGCGAGGGGCTGATCGAGCCGGAGCGCAGTCCCTCCGGCTACCGCAAGTTCACCTACGCCGACGTCGAGCGGCTGCGTTACATCCTCAGCGAGCAGCGTGACCGCTACCTGCCGCTGCGCGTCATCAAGGATCATCTGGAGGCGGCCGACCGCGAGGAGCGTCCGGCCGCCAAGCCGCGCGCGGTCCCCGGCGACGCGCCCCCCGAGCTCCGGCTCACCCGCGAGGAGCTGCTCGCCGCCGCCGAGCTCGACGAGGAGACCCTCGCCGAGCTGGAGGACTACGGCCTGCTGGCCGCCGTGGCCCGCTACTACGACGCCGAGGCGCTGGCCGTGGCCCGCAGCGTCGGAGCCCTGGCCGCCTTCGGCCTGCGGGCCCGCCATCTGCGAGCCGTCAAGGCCGCCGCGGAGCGCGAGGCCGGTCTGGTGGAGCAGGCCGTCGCCCCGCTCCTGCGCCGCCGCAGGCCCGGGGCCATCGACCAGGCCGACGAGACGGCCAGGGAGATCTCCGGCCTGCTGCTGGAATTGCACGCCTCTCTGCTGCGTTCCGGCGTTCGTGGGGCCCTGGGCCGGTGAGAACCTGACCAGGCACTCGTACCCCCACGAGTGTTACGTTGAACAAACCGGTCGGAATCCAGCGAAGACGGAGCAGCCCGTGTTGCAGATGGAGGTCGTGGGCGTTCGAGTTGAGATGCCCTCCAACCAGCCGATCGTCTTGCTGAAAGAGACGCATGGGGAGCGTTACCTACCTATCTGGATCGGCATGACGGAGGCCACGGCGATCGCCATGGCCCAGGCCGAGGAACCACCACCCCGGCCGCTCACGCATGACCTGTTCCGCGACGTGCTCGAAGGACTCGGCGTCCGGCTGAGCACGGTCAACATCGTCGCCCTGCGCGACGGCATCTTCTTCGCCGATCTCGTGTTCTCCAACGGGGTCGAGGTGAGCGCGCGCCCCTCGGACTCGATCGCCTTGGCACTTCGCACCGGCGCACGTATCTTCGCGAGTGAGGACGTGGTCCGGGAGGCAGGGGTGATCATCCCGGACGACCAGGAGGACGAGGTGGAGAAGTTCAGGGAGTTCCTTGACACGATCACGCCCGAGGACTTCGGCCGCGCGGGGTAGGAATTTCGGTGCATTTACGCTTCACGACGCGCCGGGTGGGGTCGTTGACTGGACTTGGCCCCAGTCCTACGGTGCAAGTGAAACCCGCGGTCGTGCGTAAACCCCCAGATCAGGCCGTGGGATGAGAGAAAGCCGGAGGTCCGCGTGGCGGTCAGCAGCGGCGAGGGTAGAAACGCCGATCAGGATGACCCGGAACGGCGCCAGTCGGCACGTCAGCGCGCGGGTGAAGAGGGTCTGCTGTTCGACGGGCAACCGGTGAAGGTGCCCGCCGACATCGGTTACCGGGGCCCCACGGCCTGTTCCGCGGCCGGCATCACCTACCGGCAACTCGACTACTGGGCGCGCACCGGCCTGGTCGAGCCCACCGTGCGAGCCGCCCACGGCTCCGGCTCCCAGCGGCTGTACGGCTTTCGCGACATCCTGGTCCTCAAGGTCGTCAAGCGCCTCCTCGACACCGGCGTCTCCCTCCAGCAGATCCGCATCGCCGTGCAGCACCTGCGCGACCGGGGCGTCAACGACCTGGCCGGGATCACCCTGATGAGCGACGGGGTGAGCGTCTACGAGTGCACCTCGCCCGACGAGGTCATCGACCTCCTCCAGGGCGGTCAGGGAGTCTTCGGCATAGCTCTGGGACGGGTGTGGCAGGAGGTGGAGGGCTCCCTCGCGGATCTGCCCGGCGAACGCGCGGAGTCGAGCGAGGGCCCTTTAGGAGATCATCAGGCCGATGAGCTGGCCCGCCGTCGCAGAGCACGACGAACCGGGTAAACTCGGACCTGCCACTGACCCTGTGCGGGAGAGACCCCGACCAGGATCGGGGCGCCGAAGGAGCAACCTCCCCGGAATCTCTCAGGCACCCGGTACCGCACGGACGAGGCAACTCTGGAAAGCAGGCGCGCTCGCCAGGCGCGACTCACCGACGGTGCAAGCCTCCCGACAAGGGGCAGGTGAAGCTCTCAGGTCACGACCCGCACGACGGTCGTGATGACAGAGGGGGAGACCAGGCATACGCCCGCGCCCAGCGCCGGTCTCCACCCCGTCCCGGGAGGCTTCACCAATGACCGACCTGTCATCGCTCAGCGAACTCGGCTCCCCCGCGTTCGCGACCCGCCACATAGGGCCGGACGACGCCGGCCAGACCCGCATGCTGGAGGCGGTCGGATTCGCCTCCGTCTCCGACCTGGTCGCGGTGGCCGTGCCCGAGGCGATCCGCTCCTCGGAGCGGCTGAGCCTGCCCCCGGCGGCAGGGGAGTCCGAGACCCTCGCCGAGCTCCGGGCCCTCGCCGGGCGCAACACCGTGCTCACCTCGATGATCGGCCTGGGGTACCACGACACGATCACCCCGGGCGTCATCCGCCGTAACCTCCTGGAGAACCCGGGCTGGTACACCGCGTACACGCCCTACCAGCCGGAGATCTCCCAGGGCCGCCTGGAAGCCCTGATCAACTTCCAGACCGTCGTCTCCGACCTCACCGCCCTCGACGTCGCCGGGGCCTCCCTGCTGGACGAGGCCACCGCCGCCGCCGAGGCGATGACCCTGGCCCGCCGCGCGGGCCGCAGCCCCTCGAAGGTGTTCGTGGTGGACGCCGACGCGCTGCCGCAGACCAAGGCGGTGCTGCGCACCCGCGCCGAGCCGCTCGGCATCGAGCTGGTCGAGAGCGACTTCACCGAGGAGCTTCCCGAGTGCTTCGGGGTGCTCGTGCAGTATCCCGGCGCCAGCGGCAGGGTCCGCGACTTCCGCGCCATCGCCGACGCCGCCCACGCGCGCGGCGCCCAGGTGGTCGCCGCCGCCGACCTGCTGGCCCTCACCCTCCTGGCCGCGCCCGGCGAGCTCGGCGCCGACATCGCGGTCGGCTCCTCCCAGCGCTTCGGCGTCCCCCTCGGCTTCGGCGGCCCGCACGCCGCCTACATGGCGGTCCGTGACGGCCTGCAGCGCCAGCTGCCGGGCCGCCTGGTGGGCGTCTCCCAGGACGCCGACCAGCGCCCCGCGTACCGGCTCGCGCTCCAGACCCGCGAGCAGCACATCCGCCGCGAGAAGGCCACCAGCAACATCTGCACCGCGCAGGTGCTGCTCGCCGTGATCGCCGGCATGTACGCCGTCTACCACGGTCCCGAGGGCCTGCGCAGGATCGGCCGTCGCACCCACCGGCACGCCGTCGTGCTGGCCGAGGGCCTGCGCCAGGGCGGCGTCGAGGTCGTGCACGACACCTTCTTCGACACCGTGCTCGCCAGGGTTCCCGGCCGCGCCGAGGCGGTCGTCGCCGCGGCCCGCGACAACGGGGTCAACCTGCGCCTGGTCGACGCCGACCACGTGGGCGTCACCTGCGACGAGAGGACCGAGCCCCTCCACCTGGAGCAGGTCCTGGCCGCCTTCGGGATCGGCGGCGCCGTGCTGGCCGACCTGGACGCCGCCGCGCACGACGCGCTGCCCGCCTCGCTGGCGCGCGTCAGCGACTACCTGACCCACCCGGTCTTCCACAGCCACCGCTCCGAGACGGCGATGCTGCGCTACCTGCGCAGGCTCCAGGACAAGGACATCGCGCTCGACCGGTCGATGATCCCGCTGGGCTCCTGCACCATGAAGCTCAACGCGACCACCGAGATGGAGCCGATCACCTGGCCGGAGTTCGCCGGGCTGCACCCCTACGCGCCCGAGGACCAGGCCGCGGGTTACGTCGAGCTGATCGGGCAGCTGGAGCGCTGGCTGGCCGAGGTCACCGGCTACGACGCCGTGTCGCTCCAGCCGAACGCCGGCTCCCAGGGCGAGTTCGCCGGGCTCCTGGCGATCCGCGCCTACCACACCGCGCGCGGCGACGCGGGCCGCGACGTCTGCCTGATCCCCTCCTCCGCGCACGGCACCAACGCCGCGAGCGCCGTGATGGCGGGCATGCGGGTGGCCGTGGTCGCCTGCGACGACCAGGGCAACGTGGACGTCGACGACCTCGTCGCGAAGATCGACAAGCACCGCGAGCAGCTCGCCGCGATCATGGTGACCTACCCGTCCACGCACGGCGTGTACGAGGAGACGATCGTCCGGATCTGCGAGCTGGTGCACGAGGCCGGCGGGCAGGTCTACGTCGACGGCGCCAACCTCAACGCGCTGGTCGGCCTGGCCAGGCCCGGCGAGTTCGGGGCGGACGTCTCCCACCTGAACCTGCACAAGACCTTCTGCATCCCGCACGGCGGCGGCGGCCCCGGCGTCGGCCCGGTCGCGGTCCGCGCCCACCTGGCCGACTACCTGCCCGGCCACCCGCTGCGCGAGGGCACCGCGGTGGGCCCGGTCTCGGCGGCCCCGTACGGCTCCGCGGGCATCCTGCCCATCTCCTGGGCCTACATCCGGATGATGGGCGCCGACGGCCTGAAGGCGGCCACCGAGCAGGCCATCCTGTCGGCCAACTACCTGGCCCGCAGGCTCAGCCCCCACTACCCGGTCCTGTACACCGGCCGCGGCGGCCTCGTCGCCCACGAGTGCATCGTGGACCTGCGCCAGATCACCAAGGAGACCGGGGTGACGGTCGACGACGTGGCCAAGCGCCTCATCGACTACGGCTTCCACGCCCCGACCATGTCCTTCCCGGTGGCCGGCACGCTGATGATCGAGCCGACCGAGAGCGAGGACCTGGCCGAGCTCGACCGGTTCTGCGAGGCGATGATCGCGATCCGCGAGGAGATCGCGAAGGTCGCCTCCGGGGCGTACGACAAGACCGACAACCCGCTGCGCAACGCCCCGCACACGGCCGACAGCCTCGTCGCCGACGAGTGGGGCCACCCCTACAGCCGCACCGAGGCGGCCTACCCGCTGCCGTCGGTGCGCGAGGGCAAGTACTGGTCGCCGGTCCGCCGCATCGACCAGGCCTACGGCGACCGCAACCTGGTCTGCTCCTGCCCTCCCCTGGAGGCGTACGAGGACTGATCGCCGCCGGGTCCCGCCGGGACCGCAAGCCCGCGCGACCCTCGATATTCGCGGGGAATGCGACAGGACGGAGGGCGCCCCGAGTCGTTAGGCTCGGGGCGTCTCCGTATCCGGAAGGATCCTGCATGCCTGAGGTGGACACCCGTCCCTTGGACACCGCGCGAAGACTGGCCGAGGCGGGCGACCTCGACGGCGCCGCCGCGATCTTCGCCGAGCTGGTCGCCGATCCCGACGAGCCCGACCGGGCCCAGGCGGCGGTGGGTCTCGCGGTGGTGCTGGAGGAGAGCGGGGACGTGGCGGGCTCCCGCACGGCCGCGCGCACCGCGCTGGCGACCGGGCATCCGGAGTTCGCCGCCCAGGCCGCCTGCCTGCTCGCGGGGAGCTTCGAGCGGGAGGGCCTGGCCGACCAGGCCCGTGCCGCCTGGCAGGCCGCGCTGGGCGTCGGCCATCCCGCCTACGTCCCGCTGGCGCACATGGCCCTCGCCAGGCTCGCCACGGGCGAGGAGGAGGCCGAGAGGTCGCTGCGTGACGCGCTGGCCACCGCCGACCCGGAGATCGCTCCTCGTGCCGCCCAGCGGCTGGCGGAGGCACTCCTGGAGGAGGGCGAGCCGGGGGAGGCCGCCCAGGTGCTCCTGGAGGCGCTCGCCGTGCCCGACGCGGCCGAGGTGCCGAGGCTGCGGGTGATGCTCGGCATCGCTCACCTGGAGCTGGCATGCGCGGAGTTCTCCGCCGCGATCGAGGAGGGCGGCGACGTCGAGACCGGCGCGCTGGCCATCGAGCTCCTGGCCCGCACGCTCCCGCTCAGGGGGCGCGACGAGGACGCCGAGCGCGTGTGGCGCTACGGCCTGGACAGCGCGGACGAGGATCTCGCCGGTGAGGTCCGCCTCCGCCTCGACCGGGATCTCTGAGCCTTCCGGGCCTCGACCGGGATCGCTGAACCTCTCGGCCGGGACCTCTGAGCCCGGGGCGCGCGGCGCGCCGGTTCCGTGCGAGAGCGCGGTGCTCGTCGGGCCCGTGGGAGACCTTGCACGGGCACCGGCCTTCCCGGCGGTCCGGCCGCGCGGATTCCGGGCCGCCCGAGACGGCCCGAGGCGGGGAGCCAGGGCGGGAAGCCGGAAAGGAGGGGCCGGGCGGGACCCCGGCGGGTGTCAGTCGCGCTCCCGCCAGCGGCTCAGGGCGTGGGCGAAGTTGATCGCCACGATCCCGCCCCAGGCCAGCAGCAGCCCGGCGGTGCCGGAGGTCTGCGCCGCGACGGCGGTCAGCGGGATCCCGATGCCCATCGAACCGAGGGCGATCGGGATCGAGCCGTTCGAGCTCTTGCGCGACTTGGCCGACTTGGCCTTCGGCGCCCCGGCGGCGTGCATCTCGGCGCGCACCCGGTGGGCGATGGTCGCGTCGAGGCGTGACACGAACGACTCGATGAGGGCGGCCTCGTACTCGGGGCCGAGGTCGCGCCGGGCCTCGACGGTGGCATGCATGTCCTGGCGGATATCTTGATAGTCCTGCACGCTTCGATTGTTCCTTCAAGCCGGCCGCCGGGCATCAGTCAATAGGAGGAGATCCGTGTCCACCTCCGAGTCCACCCCTCCCGCCGGCGCGTCCACGCCGGGATCCGGGTTCCCCGCGCACGCGGTCCCGCCCATGGAGATCACGACCCCGCACGGCCCTGCGCTGGTGGAGATCGACGAGGTGGCCGCCCCGCGTTTCCTGCTGGTGCTCACCCACGGCTCGGCCGGGGGAGTGGACGCCCCCGACCTGCTGGCCGTGCGGGACGCCGCGCTGGCGATCGGCGCGACGGTCGCGCGGGTGCTCCAGCCGTTCCGGATGCGCGGAGCCCGCGCGCCGGGGTCGGCGGTCAAGCAGGACGAGGCGTGGGAGACGCTGGTGACCGCGCTGCGCGGGCGCTACCCGGGGCTGCCGCTGGCGCAGGGCGGGCGGAGCAACGGGGCCAGGGTCGCGTGCCGTACGGCCGACCGGGTCGGGGCCGTCGCGGTCGTCGCGCTGGCGTTCCCGCTGCACCCGCCGGGGAGGCCGGAGCGGTCACGCGCCGGGGAGCTGCGCGCGGCGGGTGTGGACGTGCTGGTGGTGAACGGAGACCGTGACCCGTTCGGCGTGCCCGAGGCGGCGGACGCCGCGCGCCTGGTGGTGCTGCCGGGAGAGGGTCACGACCTCGGGAGGAATCCCGCCAGGGTGGGCGAGGTGGCCGCCGAGTGGCTCGACACGAGGATGCGGCCGGGCTCGGTGGACCCGCTCAGCGTGACCGGCCGGGTGTGACGGGCCTCAGACGACGCCGGCCAGTGGCCGGTGCGGCTCGATGACGGCACCGTCGGGAAGAAGCTCGCCGGTGTCGTCGAACAGCACCACACCGTTGCAGAGCAGGCTCCAGCCCTGCTCGGGGTGGGCCGCCATGGTGCGGGCGGCTTCGCGGTCCAGCGCGTCGGCGGACGGACAGGACGGCTCGTGCGGGCACATCGGCGTGCCTCCGGATCTCTCGTGTCGGCTCGCCCGGGTCACACCGGGCACGGGTGGGCATCGGACATCCGGCGGCACCGTCACCGATGGGTCTCCGTTCCCACGTATGACGGGGACGAGCATCTGAATGTTGATATATGGCCATGCGGTCCCTAACAGAACGGGAGCCGCACATCAAGCAGATCAAGTGTGCGATCGATCGCACCTTGGCGACATAGCCCGTTAGGACTGTTTGAGAACTGGTAAGGGGTCAGTCCGTCAGGGCTTTATCAGGGGATGTGACCTATAACACAGCATGCCTCATATAAGGATATTCGACCAAGTGCGACACGCCGCCGAGCAGGTAAACGATCGGTTACAAGTTGCTGACGTGCGCCGACGCGGGTTTCCAAACCCCTGACCGTCCCCTGCCGGGTCCGATGCGCTCACCGGGCGCCCAGGCCGGCCAGGAGCGCGTCCAGCCCGTGCTCGAAGTCGGTGTCCGCCTCCGGGCTGCCGCCTCCCCTGGACGGGGGACGCCAGGGCTCGTCCTCGTCGCCCGAGGGCTCGGCCCAGCCCGACTGCTGCACCTCCACCGCCACCGCGCCGAAGACGTAGGCCCGAAGGGCCCGTACCGCGCCCGCGGCGTCGGCCAGTCCCGCGTCGGCCAGCTGGTCGGTCTGCTCCCTGATGGCGATCGCCGCCCTGCCCCTCGGCGGCTTGGTCAGGGCCAGGGCCAGCACCCCGGGATGCTCCCTCAGCGCGGCCCGGCTCGCCCTGCACCAGGCCCTCGCGCTGTCCTGCCAGCTCTCGCCGGGCTCGGCGTGGACGGTGGTGACGTGCTCGGCCAGCGCGTCCATCAGGGCGTCCTTGCCGCGCGGCAGGTGGTGGTAGATGGCCATCGCCTCCACCTGGAGCGCGTCGCCCAGCCGCCGCATCGTCAGGCGCCGGAGCCCCTGGCCGTCGGCGATGTGGAGGGCGGCGTCGATGATGCGTTCCCTGGAGAGCGGGACGGGCGGTCGCTTGGCAGGCATGAAAGGCATCCTGCCACCGCTCACCTTACTGCGTAAAGGACGGCGCGCCGGGCAGGACCGATGTTCCTCGGCGTCGCCGTACGGCGAGGTGGCCGGTGGCACCGTACGGCGAGGCGGCCGGTGGCGCCGTACGGTGAGAGGGCCGGTGGCGCCGCACGGTGAGAGGGTCGGCGGTGCGGACCGTTCCGCGGGAGGCCCGGTCCCTGAGTGTGTGGGGCGGGGGCGGACCGCGTAGGCTACGAGCGGTGATCTGCCGGAGGAGACCGGCGACCGGCGAGAGAGGGAAGAAGATGGCGTTTTTCCGACCGCGCGTGAGCCGGGAGGCGGAGGTTCGTCACCACGCTGACCAGGAGGTCGGGAAGAGCTTCCCCGAGCTTCTGGAGAAGGCGCGCGAGGCCGAGGCCGAGGTGCGCCGGGCGCAGGCCGCCGCGGCCCCCGTGCAGGAGCTGCGGGCCGCCGGGCTGGCCTTCGACAGGGCGCTCACCGAGGCCCTGCGCGCGGCCGAGGCCAACCAGCGCGCGACGTTCGGGATCAGGTCGTACGACGACCGGATCCGCCGCCGCAAGGGCAGGGCCACCCCGAAGGGCGCCGAGTGGACCGCCGAGGTCAACCGCCTGCGCACCCTTCGCGAGCAGAACCGGCTGACCGGCATCCCCAGGGTCCCGCGCCCGGTCGCCGCATCGGCCCGCTGAGCTCCATCCCGATCCCCGTTCCCGGCCCTCACCAGGGTTTTCGACCGCGGGTGCTCGAGCGCGGATCTGATCCGCCCACGGGTCTCCACCCGCGGACCCGGTTCGAACGGCCTCTCGCCGCCCGTCGCGCGTTCCCGTGACGGGCGGTTTCGTCGTTCCGGAACGGGTCGGGGGGAGGCGACGGTGATTCGGCCCTGATGACCGGTCGTCTCGGCACGGCCTCCCAAAATAGCAGATTTTAGGTTAGGCTTCCCTAATAAAACACTTCGTCTCGGTGGCCTCTCCGGCCACTCCCTCAACGCCGTGACCAGGCACTTCGCTGAGGTGCACGCAGTTATGCCATTTTCGTCTGCCTTTTTCTCGCGCCCAAACGCTCTCGCATCCGGCGGGGGACGACGGTCGCCGACCCCCGGGCGCCGGTGGGAAACTCCCGCGCCGTCCGCGCGGGCGGCCGGCGCCGGCCGGGAATCCCGGGGCCGGGCGAGTCCACACGGCCGGGTTCGCCACCCGGTACACCCACGCTGGAGGTATCCGATGACCAACCCCTTCGACGACGAGAGCGCGTCCTTCCTGGTGCTGGTGAACGCCGAGGGGCAGCACTCGCTGTGGCCCGCGTTCGCCGACGTCCCCCCGGGGTGGGAGGTCGTCCACGGTGAGGACTCCCGCGCCGGCTGCCTGGCCTACGTCGAGGGCTCCTGGACCGACATGCGCCCCAGAAGCCTCGTCGCCGAGATGGGCGGCTGACCCCTTCAAGACCTTCAAGACCTTCGAGGGCCGGTACGGGGACCGTCGCCCCGGTCCGCGTACCGGCCCCTCGGGGAGGGGCGCCTCGCGCTCCTGCCGGTCCCTCCGGGGGGCACTCCCCGCAGGGGCCGGAAACACGCCGAAGGGCGCCACCGCGGACCGGTAG
>NZ_JBFAAE010000071.1:0-42554 GCF_040639575.1 Streptosporangium sp. NPDC023825
ACACTCCCCCCACCCTCCCCCCCCCCCCGCTTCCCCAACTCCCGTTTCCCCACCGCGCCCGCCCCGCCGCGCGTGTTCGCTTGTTGGGGGGGGGGGGGGGGGGCCCCGCCCCCCCCCCGCCGCTCGAGGCCGTCAAGGCCGGTACGTTCCGAAGTACCAGTCGTTGCCCTCCGGATCCCTGCAGGCGTAATCGCGCGAGCCGTAGTCCTGGTCGGCCGGCTCCCTGGTGACCTCCGCGCCGGCCGCGACGGCCCTGGCGTGGTGGGCGTCGGGGTCGTCCACGACGACGTAGATCCCCGGCCCGCCCGGCTCGCCCGTACCGGTCATGATCATTCCAGTGCCGACGATCAGTTCGCCGTGGCCGACGCCCCCGTCGGCGGCCGTGACGAGCTCGTGGACCTCGAACCCGAACGCCTGGACCAGCCAGTCGACGGCCTTGCCCGGGTCGCGGTAACGGACCAGCGGATACACCGTTCGCATGCCCTCTCCTTCCCTGCGGTGATCACCACGATGTCACCGGCGGGAGCGGCGAGGCTTGGAGAAATCTGACCTGATCACCCGATGACGCGCGGGGGCGGCACCAGCTCGCGGGGAGTGGCGCCCGCCATGGTCCTGAAGTCGCGGTTCATGTGGGCCTGGTCGTAGTAGCCGCAGACGGCGGCGGTGTCGGCCAGGGACATGCCGGACCTCAGGCGGCCGGTGGCGTGCTCGAAGCGCAGCACCCTGGCCGCGGCCTTCGGCGCCAGCCCGATCTGGTCGTGGAAGCGGGAGACCAGGTGCCGGCTGCTCCACCCCAGCTCGGCGGCTATCGAGGCCACGGACACCGTGCCGCGGGTGGCGACCAGGCGCTGCCACGCCCAGCCGACACGGCGGTCGGGCGGCGGCGCCTCGCCGATGCGCCCGCTGAGCGCCTCGTCCAGCAGGGCGATCCTGGCGGCCCTGCCGGGGGCCTCGGCCAGCCGCTCGAGCGTGGTCGTGGCCCAGCCGCCCAGCACCTCCTCCAGGGAGACCACCCGGTTGGTCAGCTCCCGCAGGGGCACCCCGAGCAGCCGCCTGGCCCCGAGCGGCGTGAGGTTGACCTGCACGCCCTCGGCGATCCCGGCCGTGGTGGTGTCGACATAGGTGTCGTGCAGGCCGCCGGCGAACGAGGCCAGCAGCCGGGACCCCCCGGGGCCGCTCAGCGCGAGCGGCGCACCGAACCCGAAGATCATGACGACCCCGGCGAACGGTGGCCGCCGCTGGGAGGTGGGATCGGAGTGACGCTCGGTGTAGGCCGACAGGTGGGTGACGTGGGGCCGCAGGAAGGCCCCCGGGTCGCTCTCCGTGAAGGTCAGGCCCTCGGCCACCGCCGCGTCGTTCACGCCCCGACCATAGCCGCAGCCCCCGACAATCCGGCCGGCCGCCGCCGCCACAGCAGCCGCCGCCGGGGACGCCGGGGGCACACCCGGAGTCCCGGATACGCCCGTACCTTCCCGACCCCTGCCTTCCCGACCCGTGCCCCTTCGACCTGCGTCTCTGTGATCCACGCCTCCCGGGCCGTGCCTCTTCGACACGTCCTCTCAAGCCGTGCCCCGCCGCGCCTTCAGGAGGTCAGCCCGGTGTGGTAGGCGAGGAAGGTGAGCTGGTCGGCGGCGAGCTCGACGGTCTTGCTCACCGCGCGGGCCCCGTGACCGGCCTCCGCCTCGTTGCGGAGCAGGATCGGCCGGTCCGAGGCCTGGGCGTGCTGCAGCGCGGCGCACATCTTCCAGGCGTGCAGCGGGTGGACCCGGGTGTCGGACTGGAAGACGGTGAACAGCGTCGCCGGATAGGACACGCCCTCCCGCACATGGTGGTAGGGGGAATAGGAGTGCAGCCAGGCGAACTCGTCGGGCTTCTCAGCGGAGCCGTACTCGACGTTCCACGTCGCGCCCAGGCCGAACAGCTCGTAGCGGATCATGTCGAGCAGCGGCGCCGAGCAGACCACCGCGGCGTACAGCTCGGGGCGCTGGGTCAGGGCCGCGCCGACCAGCAGGCCGCCGTTGGAGCCGCCGGAGATGGCCAGCTGCGAGGACGTGGTCACGCCGGTGGCGATCAGGTGCTCGGCCGCCGCGTGCAGGTCGTCGAAGACGTTCTGCTTGTGGGCGAGCATCCCGGCCCGGTGCCACTCCTCGCCCTGCTCGCCGCCGCCGCGCAGCTGGGCGATGGCGTACGTGCCGCCCGCCTCGACCCAGCTCAGGATGGACGCGGAGTAACCGGGGGTCATCGAGATGCCGAAGCCGCCGTAGCCGTACAGGACGGTGGGGCGCGGGCCCTCGACGCCGGGAGGGGAGATCACCAGCATGTGGACCTCGCTGCCGTCGGCCGAGCGGTAGGTCACCTGCTCGGTGTCGACGGCGGGCACCTCGACGGCGCCGGGGGAGGCGGCCCAGAGCGTCGTCTCGCCGGTGCGGGCGTCGTAGCGCTGGATGCTCGGCGGCGTGGTGTTGTCGGTGTAGCCGAACCAGGCCTCGTGGCCGCCCTCGGGACGCTCGCTGATGCCGCCGATGGTGCCCAGCCCCGGGGTCGGCACCTCGCCGACGCGCTCGCCGGTGACCAGGTCGTGCACCGAGATCTCGCTGATCGCGTGGCGGGTCCAGCCGACGAGCATGACCGGGCGGTCGAGGCCGTCGAGGATCGCGAAGTCCGTCAGCACGGCCTCGTGGTCCTGCGGGATCAGGTCGCGCCAGTTCTCGAACCGCGGGTCGGACGGGTCGGTCACGCAGACGCGGGCACGCGGGGCCTCCCGGTCGGTGAAGACGTACAGGCGGCCGTCGCGGCCGAAGTGCAGGGCGCTCTGGGCGTCGACGCCCTCCTGGACGACAACCAGCTCGGGCGAGGAGTGGGAGGACGCCTGGAGGTCGGCCACCCACAGGTCGTTGCGCGGCGCCGTACCCCTGGAGGCGGAGATCTGCAGCCAGCGGCCGTCGAGGGAGACCGCCACGCCGTAGTAGTTGGTCTTCTCCATGTCCTCGCCGAAGATCAGGACGTCCTCCTCCGTGGAGGTGCCGACCCTGTGCAGGTAGACCCGGCGGTGGTACTGCTCCTCACCCTCGGGCACCTCGGTGGCGGGCAGCCTGCGCACGTAGTAGAAGGCCTCGCCGCCGGGCAGCCACGCCACGGGGGAGTAGCGGCAGCGGTCGATCGGCCCCTCGATCCGGTCGCCGTACGCGACGTCCATCAGGTAGAGGCTCGACTCCTCGTCACCGCCCACCGAGACCTGGTAGGCGAGCAGGCGGCCCTCCTTGTCGGGCTGCCAGGAGTCGAGGGTGGTCAACCCGGTCGGGTCGAGCGCCATCGGGTCGAGCAGCGCCCGCTCGGCGCCGCCGGGATCCACGGTGTAGAGCACGGCGTGCTCCTGCCCGGGGGTGCGCCGCATGAAGAACCGCCGCTCCCCGCGCCACGTCGGCGCGCCGATCGACCCCGAGCCGAGCAGCTCCGCGATCCGGGCCTTGAAACCCTCACGCCCGGGAAGGGCGTCCAGCTCGGTCTCCAGCAGTCTCTCCTGCCCCACCAGCCAGTCCTTCGTCGCCGGGTCGTCCGGGTCCTCAAGCCATCGGTAGGGGTCGGGAACAGGCACACCGTGGAGCTCCTCGACGAGCTCGAGACGGCTGGCAGGAGGGTACGGCTGTCGCGTCATGGCTGGAACCCTACGACGTCAGGGCCACGGGACGGGCTCATTGCGCGGGGGGCGTATCTGATCTGCGGCGGGAGGAGTTAAGAACTGGTAATGCGGGCATAAAACGTATCAGGTGTCTCTCCAGTCATTTATGGGTGGCGAGAACTACGTTGCAGCAGCCAAACTTGGTGAAGGACGGTGCCGTGGTGAGCATCCGCTGGGCCGTCCGGCGGAGGTCCTCGTGACGGAAGCGCCCGGGCCCCAGGAGGGGCCGCCAGCCGGGGCACGCATCGGCGTGCCCCCTCGATTGACGTGTCGTGCGGCGGGAGAGGCTCGCTGATGCGCCAGGTCCTGCTCTTGAACGCCACCTACGAACCCCTGACCACGCTCTCCCTGCACCGGGCCGTCGTGCTCGTGCTCAGGGAGAAGGCGGACGTCGTGCACCGTGACGGGCGGGGCGCCGTGTTCCGCTCGGCGAGCCGCACGCTCGACGTTCCCTCGGTGATCAGGCTTCGAAGATATGTCCGGATCCCCTACCGGTCGCGGATCCCGCTGACCCGGACCGCGCTGATGCGCCGGGACGACTACCGGTGCGCCTACTGCGGCCAGCGGGCCGAGACCATCGACCATGTCATCCCGCGCTCGCGAGGCGGCCCCCACACGTGGGAGAACTGCGTCGCGTCGTGCACGACGTGCAACCACCGCAAGGCCGACCGCATGCTGGAGGAACTGGGGTGGACGCTCAACGTCGCCCCGGTGGTGCCACGCGGCGTCCACTGGCGGTTGATCGGCGCGCACATCGTCGGCGACCCCCAGTGGGCGCCCTACCTCGCGGAGAGCGCGGCCTGAGGGCCGGGATCCGATGACGGGGCCCGCCGCGGCCGCCTTCCCGAAGGCGGCCGCGGTGGCCACGGACGCCTGCCGTGCCCGCGCGCCGGGCCCTGTCCGCTGGTGCGGAAGATCTACGATCGGCACAATCACCTCATGACATGGATCTTCACCTCCGATGTCGGGGCGTACACGGGCGTGGTGGAGCCGTGGCTGCTGCGGGACCCGGTTCGCAACACCGTCCTCCTCACGGTCCTGCGTGCCGTACGCAACGGCCTGTGGGGCGACGACCCGCTGCTGGGGCGGCTGGAGCGCGACGGCGAGGTCGTGGCGGCGGCCGTCCAGACGCCTCCCCACTTCCTCCTGCTCCCGGCGATCCCTGCGGACGTCGTGCCCGAGCTGGCCGCCTGCCTGATCGAGGCGGAGAGGGCGATCTCCGGGGTGAGCGGGCCGCTCCCGCAGGCCGAGGTGTTCGCCGCCTCCTGGTGGCGGCCCGAGGCGGGGCGTCGCGCCGAACGCCTCTACCGGCTCGGCGCGCTCGTCTCCCCGAAACCCCTCGCGGACGGGACCTCCCGTGTCGCCGGGCCCGCCGATCTCGACCTCCTGGTCCGGTGGAGCGAGGAGTTCCAGGCCGAGGCGGAAGGCATCGCCCACGTCGACCTGACCGCGCTGGTGGCCAGCCGGATCGCCAGGCGGGAGCTCATCGTGTGGGAGGCGGGCGGGCGGCCCGTCGCGTTCGCCGGGGCCTCCGTGCCCCTCGGCGGGATGTCCCGGATCGGCCCGGTCTACACGCCCGAGGAGTCGCGCGGGAAGGGCTACGGCACCGCGATCTCGCACGCGGTGAGCGCCAAGGCGAGCGCGGAGGGCGCCACCGAGGTGCTGCTCTTCACCGACCTGTCCAACCCCGCGTCCAACTCGATCTACCAGGCGATCGGCTACCGGCCGGTCGGCGACTACGCCTCCATCACCTTCGCGTGAGCGATCCGGGCAACCTGGGTAACCTTGGGGTCATGCCCCGATACGACTTCCGCTGCCGCGCTTGCGGGTCCACCTTCGAGATCTCCCGCCCGATGGCCCGCTCCGGGGAGCCCGCGCTCTGCCCCGACGGCCACGACGACACCGTCAAACTGCTCTCCACGGTCGCCGTGACCGGCGGCTCCGCGGGCTCGAGCTCCGCCGCGGCGTCCCGGCCCTCCGGCGGCGGTGGCGGGTGTTGCGGGGGAGGCTGCTGCGGCTAGCCCCGCCGCCGGCGGAGTCCCGGCCCGGAACCGCCGCGGCGGGGAATCCCCGCCGGGATCCGTCACCCGGGCCGGCTCGCACCGCCGGGGGACGGATCAGACGAACATCGGACGAACACGGCCGCTCCGGGCCTGCTCCGTGATCGGCCGCGTGCGACCGGTCAGGCGGCGCGCTTGCCCTGGAAGGGCAGGAACGCCTCGGCCCGGTGCGGGCGGGCCGACATGAAGGTGGGCTCGGTGGCGATGATCCGGTCGAACCTGAACGCCCGGATCGCGCCGCGCAGGCGGCACATCCCGACGAGATACCAGTATTCGCGGTGGACCATGCAGGTCACCGGGTCGACGTCGCGGACGGTGACCCGCCCGGAGACGTCCTGGTAGTGGAGGCGGATGACGAGGCCTGAGGTGATGGCGTTGGCGATCGTGCGGGCTCGGTCGGCGGTCGGGGCGGACATCGGCTCGGTGAGGGTCGCCAGGGTGGTGGCGACGATGTCGTCGTCGAGCTCCATCTGCTCGAAGGCGTGGCGCAGGCCGCTGCGGGCGGCGTTGGCCTGCGGACCCGACCCCAGATGCGCCATCGACAGGGCGAGGGCGGCGATCTCGGCGGTCGTCAGCGGGGCGGTGAGCTTCATGACATCAGCCATACCCTGATAATACGTCCGAGCACCGACATTTTTTCGAACTTCCTATCGGGTAAGGCATCTCTACCCAATAGGAAGCCCAGGTCAGCGGGACAGCTGTGACAGGTCGCGCGAGGCGCCGGTCGAGGCGGAGGTCGTGAGCGCGGCGTACGCCTGGAGCGCGGCGCTCACCTGGCGCTGGCGGTCGCGCGGCCGGTAGCCGCCCAGGTCGGCGAGGAGCCTCTCGCGGCGGGCGGCCAGCTCCTCCTCGGCGACCTTCAGCTCGATCGAACGGCCGGGGATGTCGATCGCGACGAGGTCGCCGTCCTCGACGAGGGCGATGGTGCCGCCCTCGGCCGCCTCGGGGGAGGCATGGCCGATGGACAGCCCGCTCGTGCCGCCGGAGAAGCGGCCGTCGGTGACCAGCGCGCAGTCCTTGCCCAGCCCCTTGCCCTTGAGGAACGAGGTGGGGTAGAGCATCTCCTGCATGCCGGGCCCGCCCTTCGGCCCCTCGTAGCGGATCACCACGACGTCACCGGCCTTGACCTTGTTGTTGAGGATGCCCTCGACCGCGTCGTCCTGCGACTCGAAGACCACGGCCGGGCCCTCGAACCGCCAGATCGACTCGTCGACCCCGGCGGTCTTGACGATGCAGCCCTCGGTGGCGATGTTGCCGTACAGGACGGCCAGGCCGCCGTCGCGGGTGTAGGCGTGCTCGGCGTCGCGCACGCAGCCCTCGGAGCGGTCGAGGTCCAGCTCCTCCCAGCGGGCGCCCTGGGAGAAGGGCTTGACGGTGCGGACGTTGCCGGGGGCCGCGTGCCACAGCTCCAGCGCCTCGGGCAGCACCTGCGGCGACTGAGGGTCCCAGCCGTCGAGGTAGTCGCCCAGGGTGCCGCCGTTGACGGTGTAGGCGTCGCGGTGGAGCAGGCCCGCCCGGTCGAGCTCGCCGAGGATCGCCGGGATGCCGCCCGCGCGGTGCACATCCTCGACGTGGTACTTCGCCGTGGCGGGGGCGACCTTGCACAGGCAGGGCACCCGCAGCGAGATCTCGTTGATCTCCTTCAGCCCGAAGTCGACCTGGGCCTCGCGGGCCGCGGCCAGGATGTGCAGGATCGTGTTGGTCGAGCCGCCCATCGCCACGTCCAGCGCCATGGCGTTCTCGAACGCGTCCTTGGTCGCGATGGCGCGCGGCAGGACCGTCTCGTCGTCCTGCTCGTAGTGGCGGCGGGTGATCTCCACCAGCTGGCGGCCGGCGTCCTCGAACAGCTTCCTGCGCGCCTTGTGGGTGGCCAGGATCGTGCCGTTGCCCGGCAGCGCGAGGCCGATGGCCTCGGCGAGGCAGTTCATCGAGTTGGCGGTGAACATCCCGCTGCACGAACCGCAGGTCGGGCAGGCGTTCTCCTCCATCTCCAGCAGCTCGGCATCGGAGACGGCGTCGTTGGCGGCGGCGATCATCGGGTCGATCAGGTCGAGCTTGCCGTTGGGGGTCTTGCCCGCCTCCATCGGCCCGCCGGAGACGAAGACCGTGGGGATGTTGAGCCTGAAGGCGGCGAGCAGCATGCCCGGGGTGATCTTGTCGCAGTTGGAGATGCAGATCAGGGCGTCGGCGCAGTGCGCGTTGACCATGTACTCGACCGCGTCCGCGATCAGCTCCCGGCTGGGCAGCGAGTAGAGCATGCCGCCGTGACCCATCGCGATGCCGTCGTCGACCGCGATCGTGTTGAACTCGCGCGGGATCGCGCCCGCCTCGCGGATCGCGCCGGCGACGACGTCGCCGACCTCGCGGAGGTGGACGTGCCCGGGGACGAACTGGGTGAAGCTGTTGGCCACGGCGATGATCGGTTTCCCGAAGTCCTCGCCGGCTACGCCCGTCGCCCGGAGCAGGGCCCGGGCCCCGGCCATGTTCCTGCCGTGAGTGACCGTACGAGACCTGAGGGCGGGCATGAGGCTTCTCCCATCATCGAAACCGTGTCTACAAATGGTACGGCTATCGCCCGGTGCGTGAGACGCCTGTCCACGCCGCGAGACGACCGGCGGGTGACCACAGGTTCCGCCGACACCGCACGAACATGATCGACGTACGAGACGGGGCAGACGGGGCCGGGGCGGCGAGGCGCCGCGCCGGTGTCCGGGACGGTTCCGGAACGCCGACGGGGTACGGGGTGGGCACCGGGGCGGCGACCGGTGGGCCCGACAGGCCCAGGGTGTTCCCCGACACTACCGAAGGTCTCCGTGCCCGGCGAACCCGGGACGAGCGACGCCCGCGCCGAAGGGGCCCCGGTCACCCGCCACCCGCCGCGACGCCCGCGCCGGAAAGGCTTCGGTCACCCGCCACCGGCCGCGCCGGAAAGGGCCCCGGTTCACTCGCCGCGCGCCGCGACGCCCATGCGGGAAGGCCCTCGATCGCCCGCCGCGACGCCCGCCCGGGAGGGGCCGGGCTCCCGGCGCGCCCGCGGGCACGGGAGGCACGCGTGCCCTTCCGTCCCCGCGGGCACGGAAAGTACGCGGGGACGGAAGGGCGCGCGGGGACGGAAAGGGACGGAACACGCGGAGGCGTAAGGGGGCGGAAGAGGGAGGGGAGACGGGAGTCGCCGGGCCGGGGCGCCGTGGCGGGGCGGACTCCCGTCGGTCCCGACGGGGAGGCGCGGTCGGTCGAGAACGGGCTCGCGGGACGGCCGGGATCAGTTCTCCGGATAGCGCGCGGGCAGAACCTGCTGGGCGGCCTCGAAGATCCTGTCGATCTCGGCGTCGGTGAGTGAGCGTTCCCGTTTGGTGATCCATTTACGGACACGGCTGCCGTCGAACACGTCGACCTCGCGGACGTTGAGGACCTTCCAGGGGATGGCCGGGCCGTAGATCGCCAGGGACGGCACGATCGTGACCTCGCGGCCCAGCTCCGCGCCGATCAGCTCTCCGGCCTGGGAGGCCTCCCAGCGGGCCTCGTCGAGGCGGGGCTTCTGGCTGAACGGGCCGTGGAACAGCTTGCGGTGCGACTGGACGCGGACCGGCAGGCGCTTGTCCCACTTCTCGGAGTCGACCGCGTAGACGCCGGTGGGGCCCACGACCAGATGGTCGATCTGGGCCTCGCTGCCGGGGATCGCACGGGCGTGCAGGGTGCGGTAGCCCCCGCGCTCCAGCCGTTTCAGCTGCATCTCCGTGCGCCGCTCCGCGACCGAGGCGCGCCGCCAGGCGGGCACCGACGAGTTGGAACGGGCGCGAAGCACCGTGTCGACGATCGCGGCCACCACGGCGGCGCTGAGGCCCAGCGGCCAGCTGGCCAGCAGGACGCCCGCGAGCACGCCCACGCCGACCGAGACGAGCACACGTCGGCGCAGGTGGCGGTACTTCGGGTGGTCGAGCAGACTGCGCAGCGAGGCGCGCTCGACAGGTGCGTACGTAGACGCTGGCGCGGCGGGTCGAGACGTCGGCCGGTCCTCGGCCTGTCGGTCACTGACCCAAATCGGTGACGTAGTGTTACCGTCTTCTGGTACCTGACCGGAATCCACGTAACTCACGGTAGCTGACGTCCTCGGGGGTGCCTAGTATTGCGTATCTCATACTTTTGTGACCGCCGTCACCCGCTTGGCACTGCTATGAACCGGGTACCTTAGGAACTTTTCGCTCTGGATGACCGCGTGCTCCGCGCCTGCCGCGCGGGGCGTGACCCACGCTCATGATCTTAACCCCCCGGAGCGGGCGGAGGCGGCCGTGCGGCACGGGGAGAGCCCACCCGCCGGTACGCCGATCTCCGTGTCGTCGCGGATCGAGCCGCCCGCGGAGGTTTACGAAGCGAGCGCGGACCCGCCGTCCGGTGGCCCTCGACGGGGGATCGGCGCCGGGTTACTTTTGAGATGTGGACAGTGCGATCGAGGTCTTCGGCTTTCTCGTCGGAGTCTCCGGCGGCCTGTTCCTGCTCATCGCCCTGCTCGTGACGATGCCCGGCAGGCTGCGTGACAAGGCCGCGAGGAGCACCTCGGCGGGTGCGGTCTGGCTGGGCGGCCCGCTCGGCAGCGAGCGGGGGATCACCGGCTCCGTCCTCGTGCTGACCGGGGGGCGGCCCGCCGGGCCCCCGGCGCCGGAGGCCGACTGGGTCGCGCTCGCGGAGACCTCCGAGCCCGGACGGCACACCGGAGGGGCGTCGGCGGCCTGGTGAACCGGCCGACCGGTGAATCACCGGACCGGTGAAGGCACTGGTGAAAGCGCTGGTGAAGGCGAGGTGGCGGAGATGCTCACTCTGACCCCGACACAGGGGGACGACGTCCGCGGGGCCCTGCGCACCGCGGAGCGGAACACCGGGCTGCGTTTCGCCGCCTACCTCGGGCCGGCGATCGGGCCGCGCCGCCACTTCTCCGAGCGGCTGCACGCCGCGCTGGGCGCCGACGCCGACAGGGCCGTGCTCGTCTTCGTGGACCAGCGGGGGAGGGCGCTGGAGATCGTCACGGGTTCGCTGGCCAGGGAGTGGCTGCCCGACGCCGAGTGCCGGGTGGCCGCGACCTCGATGGCCGCGGTGCTCGGCCTGGGCGACCTGGTGGGCGGGCTGGTCACCGGGGTCCTGCTGCTCGCGGACCAGGCGTCGCGGCGCAGGTGATCCCGTGGTCCCGCCAAGTAAATGATCTTCAGGAGGATCCGTTCGGGCGGGAAGAGGATGATTTTCCCGGATAATCGGCTCGTGCTGAGGATCATGTGGGACGCGCTGCCGGGTCGCTCTCGCAGGAGGTCCGCGGCGGAACGGGAGCCGGACAGGATCCTCGACTACGTCCAGGCGACGCTCGCGGACGCCCGCCGGAAGGTCCGCAGGGAGGACGAGACGGCGGCCATCCTGCTGTTCACGACGGGGGCCGCCGCCGGTGCCGTCGCCGTCGGGCTGCTGAACGGCCACTGGAGACCCGGCGACCTGTCCAGCAGGATCGAGTGGCTCTGGTGGACGAGCATGTTCTTCTGGCTGATGGGGATGCTCGTGCTCGCCGGAGCCCTCTACCGCCGTACGGCCGGGCTCGCGGGCAGGGCCCTGGAGCGGCGCCGCTTCTATCCCGGGGGGTTCGCCGACGATCCGCCGCCGGCACCGGACCCCCGCCTGGGGTACCGGGTGGCACCTCCCGCGAGTGGCGACGCCGAGGCCAGGGTCGACCTCGCCGTCCTGGAGATCAGGAGGCTCAACGCCGTCGGGGACGCCAAACAGCGCTACATCCGCCGGAGCGTCCTGCTCATGACGTTCTCCATCGCCTGCTGCGCGCTGTCGCTGCTCATCGACGGCTCGCTCTGAGCCTTCGAGTCCCGGTCGGGCCGGGCCCGGCCGGTCAGGACTGGAGAAGCTTCACCAGATACGTGCTGATGTCCGTCAGCAGCGTCGAGGGCGTCACCGGGACGCCCGCCACGGCGGAGAACAGGGCGGGCAGTCCCGGCAGCGGGAAGCCGTCGTCCTCGGACGCCTCGCCGCCCACGCCGTTCTTGGCCAGCACGGTCCGGCTGCGCTCCCACGCCTCGGTGACCTCCTCGGGGGAGGGCACGCCGAACCCGTGGCCCACCGGGGCCGCGTGGCGCAGCCGCACCAGCGGGGTGTCGGCGAAGGCCAGGGCCACCCGGGAACGCAGCGCGAGGTCGTCACGGCGGTCCGGGTCCACCCAGTCCATCGCGGTGCAGGGGTTGCGGCAGTCGGCGACGCAGGTGGCCAGCGCCCCGGCCACCTGGCTGTGCTGGCGGTCGAAGTAGGCGCGCCACCCCTCGGCCGGCTCCCCGGCCACCCGCAGGGTCCGGTTCACGGCCGACTGCTCGGCCCTGGTGTGGTCGCAGTCGCGGTCGCCGATCACCCCGAACCTGCTGCCCGGCGCGGTGAGGCCCTCCGGCCAGCGCGCCGGGTCACCGGCGCTGCCGAGCACCGGCTCGAAGGCGAGCAGCGGGAGATACTCGCTGGCGATGTGGAGCGCGGCGACCATGGGGCTCAGCTCGCGGCGGTGCCACCTGACCGCGATGACCTCCAGAAGCAGCCCGTACGCGGGCCGCAGCGACTCCAGCGCGCCGCGTGGCTGCTCGCGGGGCGTCTGGGGCATCGTGCAGGCCCGCGCCCGCCGCCGTAGATCGCTCGGCACGGCCCGCGCCTCGGCGGCGAAGTCCTCCGCGTCGAGCGAGAGCAGCCGCTGGCCGAACTCGCACGCCGCCTCGATGTTGCCGGCGTCCTTCACCACCCCCGAGGCGAGGGCCCCGACGTCACCGAAGGCGTATCTGCGGGCCAGGGAGACGAGCAGGTCACGCGCCGATTCCACGTGATTACCCTCTCACGACCCACGAACGACAGGATTGTTGCCTACGCAAAACGAGGCGCGGAGCGCTTCCCCCGCTTGGTGACTATTTCTACCAGTATTTGCCGGGAATCAGCCAAGGCTTCGTCCAGGGCACCCGCGAGGCCGGTCCGGCTTCTTCGTGGCCGGGACCGGCCTCGCGGGGTGAGCCGGTCTCAGGCCGCCGAGGCGTCCTTGGCCTGGGCGCGCAGGGCACGGCCGATGCTGTCGGCACCTTCGAGCAGCAGGCGCTTGAGGGCGTGCGGCGGCTGGGTGGACGAGATGAGGTCCTGGGTGGCGGCGACCGTCTCGGGGGAGATGTTCAGCGCCGGGAAGCAGCCGTTCGCGAAGTTCTGGGCGCTGTCGGAGCTCCAGGACGACCAGATCCTGCCGATCTCCTCGAAGTACTTCGCCCCGTACGGCTCCAGCAGGTCCGGGTGGCGCGGGTCCATGAAACCGGCGATCGTCGAGCGGAGCAGCGCGCCGCTCAGCCTGCCCTCGGTGATCGCGGCCCAGGCATTCGCCTTGCCCTGGGCCGTGGGGATCCCGGCGCGGCAGAGCGCGGCGGAGCGCTCGCCCGTCGCGGTGGCGTCGCGCAGCAGCTCCTGGGCGATGTCCTCCTCGCCGAGCAGGCCGCCGGAGACCAGGGCGCCGGTCAGCGTCCAGCGCAGGTCGGTGTCGACGGTGAGGCCGTCGAGCACCGTCTCGCCGTCCAGCAGCCCCTTCAGGAACGCCAGGTCCTCGGTGGAGGTGGCCACGGCCGCCAGCGCGTTCAGGTAGGCGAGCTGGTGGTCGGAGCCGGGCTCGGCCGCGGTGACCAGGCCGCGCAGCGCGGAGGCCAGCCGGGCCAGGCCCTGGGCGCGCCAGGCGGGGTCGGCGTACTGCTGGACGGCCAGCCGGGCCTGGCGGAGCACGGTCTGGGCGACCGTGATGTCGGTGACCGACTCGATGTTGGAGACGACCAGGGTGAGGTAGTCGCGGGTGGACATCTCGGCGTCGCGGGTCATGTCCCAGGCGGCCGACCAGCACAGCGCGCGGGGCAGGGACTCGGTGAAGGCGCCGATGCCGCCCTCCGTCACGGTCCGCAACGACCGCTCGTCGAGCCTGACCTTGGCGTACGTCAGGTCGTCGTCGTTGATCAGGACCAGGTCCGGCTGGACCTCGCCGACCAGCTCGGAAACCGCGGTGCGCGCGCCGACGACGTCCAGCTCGACCCGCTTGACGCGGACCAGCTCGCCGTCGCGCAGGGAGTAAAGGCCGATGGCGACGCGGTGCGAGCGCAGCGTCGGGTAGTCGGCCGGGGCCTCCTGGAGCACGTCGAACTCCAGGAAACGGCCCTCGGAGTCGACGGTGAACGACGGGCGCAGCGTGTTGACCCAGGAGGTCTCCAGCCACTCCTTCGACCAGGACGACAGGTCGCGTCCCGAGGTGCGCTCCAGGGCGCCGAGCAGGTCAGCGAGCGTGGTGTTGCCCCAGGCGTGCTCGTTGAAGTAGTCGCGGACCCCGGCCAGGAAGTTGTCCAGCCCCACGTAGGCGACGAGCTGCTTGAGGACCGAGGCGCCCTTGGCGTACGTGATCCCGTCGAAGTTGACCTCGACCGCGTGCATGTCGACGATGTCGGCGGCGATCGGGTGGGTCGAGGGCAGCTGGTCCTGGCGGTAGGCCCAGGCCTTCTCGACGTTGGCGAAGGTCGTCCACGCGCCCTGGCCCCAGCGGGTGGCCTCGGCCTGGCAGAGCACCGAGGCGTAGGTGGCGAACGACTCGTTCAGCCACAGGTCGTCCCACCAGCGCATGGTGACCAGGTCGCCGAACCACATGTGCGCCATCTCGTGCAGGATCGTCTCGGCGCGGCGCTCGATCACCGCGTCCGTGACGCGCGAGCGGAAGACGTAGTCCTCCAGGAAGGTCACGCAGCCCGCGTTCTCCATCGCCCCGGCGTTGAACTCGGGCACGAAGAGCTGGTCGTACTTCCCGAACGGGTAGCGGACGCCGAAGACCCTGTGGAAGAAGTCGAAGCCCTGCCTGGTCACCTCGAAGAGGTTGTCCGCGTCGAGGTGCTCGGCGAGCGAGGCCCGGCAGTACAGGCCCAGCGGGATGCCGTCGTGCTCGGAGGTCACCTTGTGGTACGGCCCGGCGCACAGCGCGGTGATGTAGGTCGACATCACCGGGGAGGGCGGGAAGTGCCAGCGCTTGGCCGCCTGGAGCGCGCCGTGCTTGCCGCGGTGCTCCGGCAGATCCTCGGCCGCGTCGGGCGCCGCGTTGGAGATGACCTCCCAGTGGGACGGCGCGAGCACCGTCAGCTCGAAGGAGGCCTTGAGGTCGGGCTGGTCGAAGCACGCGTACATCCGGTGCGCGTCGGCCGTCTCGAACTGGCTGTGCAGGTAGACGCTCTTGTCGACCGGATCGACGAAGCGGTGCAGGCCCTCGCCGGTGCGGCTGTAGGAGCAGTCGGCGTCCACCTGCAGCTCGTTGGTCTCGGCCAGGCCCGGCAGCGGCAGCCGCCCGGTCTCCGGGTCGTAGCCGCTCACGTCCAGCTCGACGCCGTTGAGGACGGCCTTGCGCACCTTGGCGCCGGCCAGATCGACGAACGTCTCCGCACCCGGCCGGGTGCTGGTGAAGCGGACCGTGGTGACGCTCTCGAAGCGCTCCTCACCCTCGGTCAGGTCGAGCTCCACCGCATAGGACTGCACGCTGAGCAGCCGTGCGCGCTCGCGCGCCTCGTCACGGGTCAGATTGCCTGCCACTACCGCTCCCTCTTCACAACTTCCCCCGCTCCATTGCTAAGGGGTGACTGAATCCTGCCACGTAAGGGCGCGGACCGCCGCTTCGCATCAGCCTGCGGACTGATACCCGGATTCGAGAATAAAGAGGCATGTCAAGGTATTAATAAGCCTGCGGAATAGGAGACTCCGTCGTCCGGGTTGTCGCTACCGAACATGCCTCACGACCAGGAAGCCGGAGAAAATGACTGAGCGCACCCCTGTGGATCTCTGGTTCGACCCCTTCTGCCCGTTCGCGTGGATGACCTCTCGCTGGTTGCTGGAGGTGGAGAAGGTGCGGTCGATCGAGCCGCGCTGGCACATCATGAGCCTCAACGTGCTGAACGAGGACAAGGACGTCCCCGACACCTACCGCGAGATGATCGCCCAGGCCATCGGGCCGGTCCGGGTGGTCGCCGCCGTGCAGGAGAAGTACGACTCCGAGACGGTCGGCCGCCTCTACACCGAGCTCGGCACCCGTTTCCACAACCAGGGCAGGCTCAAGGAGCTCGACACGCTCCGCGAGACCGTCGAGGAGGCCCTGGAGGCCGCGGGGCTGGACCGCGCGTTCGCCGACGCGATGGACTCGACGGAGTTCGACGAGGTGGTACGCGCCTCGCACAACGACGGCATCGACCGGGTCGGCCAGGAGGTCGGCACCCCCGTGATCTCCGTCGACGGCGTCGCCTTCTTCGGCCCGGTCATCTCGCCGGCCCCCAAGGGCGAGGAGGCGGGCAGGCTCTGGGACGGCGTGCGCCTGGTTGCGGGCACCGACGGTTTCTTCGAGCTCAAGCGCTCCAGGACCCGGCAGCCGATCTTCGACTGACTCGTTCCCCCCGCCGCCCGCGTCCGCCCGCCCGTCCCGCGCGACCGCGGCCGGCGACCCGCCGGTCTCTCCGAGCCGCCGTACGGCCCAGCTGTGCTCCCGTACAGAGATCATCGTTGTACGGGAGCCGCGTCCGGCTCGCCCTCGCGTAACAACGGCACGCACGCAAGGATGAGGGACATGCGTCACCTTTATCTGAACGGAGCCTGGCAGCCGTCCGCGTCGGCCGAGAGCATCGACGTGATCAATCCCGCGACCGAGGAGCTGATCGACAGGGTTCCCGCGGGAGCGCCCGCCGACGTCGAGGCCGCCGTGGCCGCCGCACGCGCGGCCTTCCCCTCCTGGTCGGCGACGCCCCCCGCCGAGCGAGGCGCGATCCTCGCCGCGGCCGCGGACCTGGTACGAGAACGCTCCGACCAGATAGCCAGGATCATCGCCACGGACATGGGCGCCCCGTACGGCCTGGCGATGAGGGTGCAGACGCTGATGCCGGCCGGGGTGCTGGCCTCGTACGCCCAGCTGGCCGAGACCTACGACTTCGAGGGCGGGCAGGTCGGCAACTCCCGCGTCTTCAGGGAGCCGGTCGGGGTGGTCGCCGCCATCACCCCCTGGAACTACCCGCTCCACCAGGTCGTCTGCAAGGTGGGCGCAGCGCTCGCCGCGGGCTGCACGGTCGTGCTGAAGCCCAGCGAGGTGGCGCCGCTGGCGGCCTTCGCGCTCGCCGGGATCTTCGACGAGGTCGGGCTGCCCGCCGGGGTCTTCAACATGGTCAGCGGCTACGGCCCGGTGGTGGGCGAGGCGCTGGTCACCCACCCCGAGGTGGACATGGTGTCGTTCACCGGCTCCACCCGGGCCGGACGCCGGGTGGCCGCGCTCGCGGCCGAGACGATCAAGCGGGTGGCCCTGGAACTCGGCGGCAAGTCCGCCAGCCTGGTCCTGCCGGACGCCGACCTGGAGGCGGCCGTCAAGGCGACGGTGGCCAACGCCTTCATCAACTCCGGCCAGACCTGTTCGGCATGGACCCGCATGATCGTCCATCGCGACCGGTACGACGAGGCCGTCCGCCTCGCCGTCGAGGCCGCGGGGAGATACACCGTCGGCGACCCCTTCGACGAGGGGACCAGGCTCGGCCCTCTCGTCTCCGCGGCCCAGCGCGACCGGGTCGTCCGCTACATCAACCGGGGCCAGGAGGAGGGCGCCCGGCTGATCGCCGGAGGCACCGACCGGCCCCTGCCGCGCGGCTTCTACGTCGAGCCCACGGTGTTCGCCGGGGTGGAGCCGGGGATGGTGATCGAGCAGGAGGAGATCTTCGGCCCGGTCCTCACGATCATCCCCTACCTCCGGGGTGAGGACGAGGCGGTCGCCATCGCCAACGGCACGCCGTACGGCCTGGCGGGCGCGGTGTGGGCGGGCGACGAGCAGCGCGCGGTCGCGGTCGCCCGGCGGCTGCGCACCGGCCAGGTGGCGGTCAACGGCGGCCGGTTCAACCCGCGGGCGCCCTTCGGCGGCTACAAGCAGTCGGGCCTCGGCCGCGAGCTGGGCGAGTTCGGGCTCGAGGAGTATCTGGAGATCAAAGCCGTCCAGCTTTGACGGCCGCTTCGGCCGTCGCCGGGATCAGGGGGCCTGGAGCAGGACCTTCCTGGCGGCGTCCCTGGCCAGCCTGTCCACGTAGAGCCTGCCGTCGAGGTGGTCGGTCTCGTGCTGGAAGCAGCGCGCCAGCATGCCGCGGGCCCTGATCCGGATCGGCCGTCCCAGCCGGTCCAGGCCGCTCACGGTGACCCCCGCGGCCCGGGGCGTCCTGGCGTAGATCGGGGTACCGGTCCCGCGGTCGGGGACGGACAGGCAGCCCTCCTCGTCGAGGACCTCGGTGTCGTCGTCCACGGTCAGCTCCGGGTTGATCACATGGCCCTTGCGGTTGCTGCAGTCGTAGACGAAGATCCGCTTCGACACGCCGATCTGCGGACCGGCCAGGCCGACGCCCTGGGCGGCGTACATCACGGCGAACATCTCGTCGATCATGCGCCGCAGGTCGCGGTCGAAGTCGATGATCGGCTCGGCGGGCGTGCGCAGGACAGGGTCACCGACCACTCGGATGTCACGCATGTGGGGGCTCTCTCTGTAAGGGTTCTGTAAGCATTGCGGCTATTACTCTATCCGGGGGCCGGGTGGAGCCGCCCGCGTACACCTGCGAAACTGTGCGGGTGCGCGTCTACATCGGTGCCGACCATGCCGGCTATGAGCTCAAGAACCACGTCGTCTCCTGGCTGAAGGAGCACGGCCACGAGGTCGAGGACTGCGGTCCCTTCGTCTACGACGCGGAGGACGACTACCCGCCGTTCGTGCTGCGCGCGGCCGAGGGCGTCGTGGGCGACCCGGGCAGCCTGGGCGTCGTCATCGGCGGCTCGGGCAACGGCGAGCAGATCGCGGCCAACAAGGTGCGCGGCGTCCGCGCCGCCCTGGCCTGGAGCGAGGAGACCGCCAGGCTCGCCCGCGAGCACAACAACGCCAACGTCGTCAGCGTCGGCTCGCGGATGCACGAGCCGGAGGAGGCGATCCGGTTCGTCGAGATCTTCCTCGGCACCTCCTACTCCGGGGCCGAGCGGCACAACCGCAGGATCGCGCAGCTCACCTCGTACGAGACCATCGGCCAGCTCCCGCCGCTGCCGTAGCCCTCAGCGGCCCTCAGAGGCCCTCAGCGGTGGCGCTCGCGGGGTGGAACCTCCCCGCGCGGGGGCTCCCTGCGTGTCCCGTTGCGAGCCGGCTCCTTGCGGGGCGCCTCGTCGCGCAGGGGGCGGCGGTCCGCGGCCTCCTGCTGCTCCCGGGACGGGCGCGAGACGTCTCGCGCCCGCATCGCGGTGATCGCGTTGATCTGCAAGCTCTGCAGTGCCATGCCGGCCACCATAACCCGCTCCGGCCCGCCCCGGCCTGAACGGCTCGGGACCGGCTCCAACCTGACCGGTCCCGGCCCGAACGGTCCCGGCCGTCCGGAGTGGCCGGGGCCGTCGCCGGGGGAGCCGTCAGATCGTCCGAAGACCGAGGAGCCGTCAGAAGACCAGGCCGCCCCAGGGGGCGGGGCCCCACGACATGGCGGTGGACAGCTCCCGCAGGGCCCCCGCGCGCGACTCGCGTACCACCCCCGCCGCCAGCAGCGCCGCCAGCGGCCGCCCTCCCAGGTAGGCGGCGCCCAGCACGGAGACGGGCAGGGTCAGGTCGGCGGGGTCGTCGGAGGGCGCGCAGCGGGCGCCGGAGGTGTCGGCCGTCAGCCGCCAGCGGCGCGCGTTCCACGGGCACAGGGTGTCCTCGACCTCGATCACCACGTCCACCGGCGCGCTGTAGCGGCGGGCGGGAAGGGCCCGTTCGACGTCCACGACGCGGACCCACAGGTCGTCCAGCCAGAGCGCGTGGAGCCGGCGCGGCTCGGCGAGCAGGTGGATCAGCGGGTCGTCCGAGGGCCTGCTCTGGGCGAAGACGTGCGAGACCAGGTCGCGGTCCAGGACGTGCCGCCAGAGCAGCGCGTAGGCGGCGGGGTCGAGACCGAACAGCTCCTTGAGCCGCAGCTCGCCGGCGGGAAGGTCGTGGTCGTCGAAGGAGGCCTTGATCCGGAAGAGCGCGTAACCGCGCGGGCCGCCGTCGTCCTCGGCGACCACGGCGCGCAGCGGACCGGCGCCGCCCTGGTCGGGCTCCCGGTCGGTCAGCACCGTGTCCCAGCGGGCGGGCGTGCGGGCGTACAGTCCCGGACGCTGCTCGAACGCCGACTCGTAGATCTTCTCGAAGGTGGACCTGGCCTCCGCGGGCCTGACGACGCGCAGCCGCAGGGCGGGATCGGCCGGGGCGTGCCGGGTGAAGGCCGCGCTCGCCGTGGGGATCCGGAAGACCATGCAGTCCGAGGCCCTGCCGTAGCCGTAGCGACCGTAGATCGCGGCCTCGGCGGCGTAGAGCGCGGCGACGGCCTCGCCCCGCTCGTGGAGGTCGGACAGCTGGCGGGTCATCAGCGAGGAGAGGATGCCCCGGCGGCGGTGCGAGGGCAGCACGCCGACCGCGGTGACGCCGCCGACCGGGATCGGCCCGCCGGGCACGGTCATGCTGAAGCTGTACACCGCGGCGGTGCCCACGAGCAGGTCACCGTCGAACACGCCGATCGAGCGGTCGAACTCGAGGTTGCGCCTGAAGATCTCCTGCCGGTGTTCCGGGGTGGCGGCGCCGAACGCCTCCTCGTCCACGGTGTTCCAAGCGGACCATTCGGCTTCGCCGATCGGACGTAGGCTGAGAGTCATCTTCCAAACGGTAGTAGGGGACAAACGGTTCCGGCCATCTAATATCCCTGCTTAATGATCAAGGCGTTGGTCAAGTGGGCTGCCCAAACGGAGGGCGGCCAGATACAGTCGAGCGCATCATGAGTTCCCGTCCGGTGCCGCTGCTCCCTCCGGCGCTCCGCGCGTTCCTGGTCCGCGTCCCCCTTCTCGTTCCCATCGTGCGCTTCCTGCGGCGCGGTCCTCTGGCGCGCGACCGGAACCTGCTCATCACCCTGACGCTGCTGACCCTGCTGATCGGCGGGCTGGCCGCCAGGGTGTCCATGGAGTGGTTCTCCCCGGCGCTCATGATCCCGGTCACCCTCGTGGCGGGGCTCCAGCTGAGGCTGAACAGTCTCGTCAAGCTGCTGTGCGCGGTCGCGGTCTCCCTGGTCTACGTGGCCGTGGTGCGAGGGGTGGGACACATCGGTCCCGGCCTGCTGGTCACCTTCGGCTTCACCGCGGTGCTGGCCGCGCTGATGGCCCGCACCCGGGGCAAGCTCGGTGTGCAGGGTCTGCGTGGCGACGTGATGTTGCTGGAGTTGCGCGACCGTCTCAAGAGCCAGAGCGACCTGCCCCCGCTGCCCAAGGGGTGGGGCTCCAAGGTGGTTCTCAAGCAGGCCGGAGGCTCCTCCTTCGGCGGCGACTTCCTGGTCTCCATGCGCGAGGACGACACGCTGGAGCTCGCCCTGGTCGACGTGTCGGGCAAGGGCGTCGACGCGGGCACCCGGGCGCTGCTGCTGTCGGGCACCTTCGGCGGGCTGCTCGGCTCGGTCGCCGACTTCCTGCCCGCCTGCAACACCTACCTGCACCGCCAGCGCGAGGCCGAGGGCTTCGTCACGGCGGTCCATCTCCGGCTCGACCTCGTGACGGGCGAGTACGTCATCACCTCGGCCGGTCACCCCCCGGTGGTCAAGTTCGAGTCGGGCACCGGGACGTGGCGGGTCTCCCCGGCCAAGGGGGTCGTCCTGGGTGTCGTGCCCGACCTGCACTGCGAGGCCGACCGGGGGATGCTGCGCAAGGGCGACGCCCTCATGCTCTACACCGACGGCCTGATCGAGCAGCCGGGGCGCGACATCGACGCCGGTCTCGACCGCCTGCTGGGAGAGGCCGAGCGCCTGGTGCCCTCGGGGTTCCGTGACGGTGCCCGCAACCTGGTGGCCTCCATGTCGTCGGGCCACAACGACGACTGCGCCCTCATCCTCATCTGGCGTCCCTGACAGGCGCCGGGGGAAGGCACGTCTCCCCGGGGAGGCTCCTCGGGGACGAGGGATCGGGGACTTCTCGGGAACGAGGGATCAGGGACGAGGAAAGAGGGAGGGCTCAGAGCCACCCGGAGTCGCCGGCGATGCGTACGGCGTCGAGACGGTTGCGTGCCTGGGTCTTGCACATGATCCGCGACAGGTGGTTGCGGACCGTTCCCACGGAGAGGAACAGCTGGTCGGCGATCTCGCCGGATCTGGCCCCCTGCGCGACCAGCCGGAGCACGTCGAGCTCCCTGCGGGTCAGAGGGTTCTCCGCCGACCTCAGGGCCGCCACCGCGAGCTCGGAGTCGACCGCCCGCCGGCCGGCCGCCACCTGGCGGACGCCGTGGGCCAGCTGCTCGGGGCCGACCTCCAGGCCCATGAACCCGAGCGCGTGGGCGGCGAAGGCCCGGCGGACCTGGCCGGGGCTGGGGTCGCGCGACAGCAGGAGGACCCGGCAGCCGGGAGCCTCCTCGTGCAGCCGGAGCGCGGTGGTGAGACCGCCGACGTCCGGCAGGTCGAGATCGATGACCGCCGTCTCCGGCGCGTGCCGCAGCACGGCGGGAAGCACGTCCTCCCCGGCGGCCACGTCGGCCACCACCTTCATGTCGCTCTCGTTCTGCAGCGTCGCCACCAGCCCGCGCCGGACCAGGGGAAGATGCTCGGCAACCAGGATCCCGATCAAAACGCTCCTCTCTCCCGCCCTCACCTTCATCAAAGAGTGTTCGTGCGATCGCTGAATGTCAACGGAGTGTGTCCAATCGGCAAAGGGTCCCGAACGGCCCGGTCGGGGGAGCGGCCGGGAACGCCGCTTCTCGCGGCGGCGTGGGGGCCGGATACTTGGGCTAACCTCTTATGGGGCATTGTCGGTGAAACCGCGATGGGGGTATGAATCCTGTGAGCTGGCTCTCCGTGGTCGGGGTCATCGTCTTTCTCGTGGGGCTGATGGTGTCGATCGGACTGCACGAGATCGGCCACCTGGTGCCGGCCAAGCTGTTCGGTGTCAAGGTCACCCAGTACATGGTCGGGTTCGGCCCGACGATGTGGTCGCGCCGCAGAGGCGACACCGAGTACGGCATCAAGTGGCTCCCGCTCGGCGGCTACATCCGCATGATCGGCATGCTGCCGCCCCGGCCCACCGACGCCCCCGGCAAGGTGCGCTCGGTCTCCACCGGCCCCTGGCAGGGCCTGATCGAGAACGCCCGCGACGTCGCCCTGGAGGAGGTGCGGCCGGGCGACGAGGACCGGGTGTTCTACCGCAAGCCCTGGTGGCAGAAGGTCATCATCATGTCCGGCGGCCCGGCGATGAACTTCGTGCTGGCGTTCGTCCTGTTCGGCGTCGTGCTCATGGGCTTCGGCATCCCCACGCAGAAGACCGAGATCGCCTCGATCCCGCAGTGCGTGAAGACCGCCGCCGAATACGAGAAGAACCCCGAGTGCACCGCGGCCGACAAGCCCAGCCCGGCCAGCGCGGCGGGGCTGAGGCCGGGAGACGTCATCGTGTCCGTGGCGGGCAGGCCCACCACGAGCTGGGACGCCGCGACGCGGGCCATCCGCGACCACGGCGCGGGCCCGATCGCGATCGGCGTCAGGCGGGCCGGCCAGGATCTGACCGTCAACGCCAGCCTCATCGCCCAGGACCGCGAGTCGCTGGACGAGCCCGGAAAGATCGAAAAGGGTGTCGGATACCTCGGGGTGAGCCCGAAGATCGTCATCGAGCAGCAGAGCTTCGGCGCCGTGGCCGCGCACATGGGGGATCTCACCTCGGCCACCGCCGCGTCGCTGCTCAGGTTCCCCGAGAAGATGGTGGGCGTCTGGCACGCCGCCTTCTCCGGGGACGAGCGCGACAGGAACGGCCCGATCGGTGTCATCGGCGTCAGCCGCATCGGCGGTGAGATCGCCGCCGCCGCGATCCCGCTGGAAAACAAGATCGTCGTTTTCATCAACCTGCTGGCGGGCTTCAACCTGGCGATCGGCCTGTTCAACCTGATCCCGCTGCTTCCCCTGGACGGCGGCCACATCGCGGGCGGTCTGTGGGAGGGGCTCAAGCGCGGTTTCGCCCGCGTCGCCCGCCGTCCCACGCCCGGCCACGTCGACATCGCCAAGGCGCTCCCGCTCACCTACGCGATCGCCTTCCTGATGATCATCATGGCGGGCCTGCTGATGTACGCCGACCTGGTCAACCCGGTCCGCCTGTCCGGCTGACCGTTCCCCACTCCCGCCCCGGTGTTCCGTACGGACCGTCGTGCCGTGCGCGCCGAGCTGCCCGCCACGGGTCCACGGGCGGTGACCTCCGGCGTGGCGCGGCGTGCCGGGGGCCGGGGACGGGAAGACACGGCACATCCGCGCACAGGGGTTAGTGTGACGCCGTGAACGAGGGAACGCCTGGAGCGATGATCGACGTGGCCCTGTTCCGGCTGCGCCGGATCTGGTCGCGGCCACTGCGCGCGCGCAAGGCCGGGGAACCGCAGCGACCGGTGCACATGTCGAACGTGATGGTCGTGCACGCCGTGCACAAGCTGAGCCTGGACGTGCCGGAGGTGACCGTGGGCGCCGTCGCCGAGCAACTGGGCGTCGACCCCTCCACGGCCAGCAGGCTGGTCAACGACGCGGTCGGCGCGGAGTTCGTGGAGCGCGAGGAGTCGGCCGTGGACGCCAGACGAGCCCGGCTCGTGCTGAGCGAGCGGGGCCGCCGCGTGCTGGAGGTGGTGGTCCGCCACCGGCGCACCTACCTTGACGGCCTGATGGCCGACTGGGACGAGCCGGACCGCGAGGTCTTCGCCCGGCTTCTCGACCGTTTCGCCGAGGCCGCCGTCGCCCGTCCGGCGAACCTGGCCAACCTCGACCGGATGATCGCCGAGACGCTCGTGGAGACCTCCACCCCGGGCTGATCGGGCCGTTGCCGCGACCGGCCCGTCCTGCACGGGACCGGCCCGTCCTGCACGGGACCGGCCCGTTCTCCACGGGATCCGCCCGCGCTCCGTGCCCGCCCCCGCCCCGGTGGGGGCGTACGTCGCCTGTTCACGCGGATGGAGGCGGGTGGAGGCTGTCCACACCGGTGGAGGCGTACGTCACCTGTCCGCCCCGGTGGAGGTGTGCGTCCCTAAGGCCGGCCTACTCCCCGGTGACCCCGTCGATCCGCTGGCGGATGATGTCGGCGTGGCCGTTGTGCCGGGCGTACTCCTCGATCATGTGGACGAGGATCCAGCGCAGGGAGACGTCATGGTCGCGGCGCCGCGTCTTTCCCACGGTGTCCAGGGGAAGCCCGGCGGACAGCTCGCGCGCGTGCGCGATCTCGCCCCGCCAGCGGGCGAACGCCTGCTCCGCCGTGCTCGTCTCCAGGGTGTCGAAGTCGCCGTCGGGGTCGTCGTCGGAATAGTAGAACGGGGCGACGCCCTCACCGTTGAGGATGTTGCGGAACCAGTTGCGCTCCACCTCGGCCATGTGGCGGACCAGGCCCAGCAGGGAGAGCGTGGACGGCTCGGCGGAACGCAGGCGAAGCTGCTCGTCCGAGAGCCCGGCACACTTCACGGCCAGGGTCTCCCGGTGCCAGTCCAGCCAGGAGTGCAACATGGTGCTCTCGTCGGCGATGAAGGCGGGGTCAACACGTGTGTCGGTCATGGAGCCCCATCCTGTCGGCGCGCGGGCCCGCTGTCATACCTTTTTTCCCCGGTTTCCTCCCGGCTGATCGCGAGGCGTCCGCGCGCCGCCGCGTACCGGAGGACACTTACGCATCGGTATATGTCGGTACTACTCGCCGTTCAGTCACCACGTTCTACAACAAGTGAGACTCGGCCGTCCACCTGCCCTCAACAATCCCACCGAGGGCATATAGGCGAGTCCACAGAGCAAAGTAGGCAATCCAACCCGCCGTGACCCCGGCCGGCCCGCCCTGGCGGCCCGGACTCGACTAAGGAGGTGTCAATATTCGCCCGGGTCGATCGGTGGATTGGTGATGAAAATCCGGCACGCGGCCAAAAATTTGTCATCGGATGATTCAGGGCGAGTGCGGCTTTTCCCCGTTCAATCCAGATTGTTTCCTCGGTCGGTAATGGTTTCCCATCGGCCCGCCGCCGGTCCTCTCCCGTTTCGTGTTCGCCGCCATTCCGGGGTTCGCCGGTTTCCCGATTTACTGTGGAGGGGTTTCGGTGTTCGTCGTGACGGCCTCCCGCGGTCGGTCGCGCCGGAAAGTGATCGAGCTGGATGGATCCGGAAAGAAGGCGTTCCCAGGTGCGCGCGAATTCAGAGAAGATACTTGTCGTCGGGGCCGGGGTAAGCGGGTTGACCACTGCTTTGTGCCTGGCCAGGGAAGGGTTTCGCGTCACCGTCGTCGCGGAGAGATTCGCGCCCGACATCGTCTCGGTCGTCGCGGGCGCGCTGTGGGAGTGGCCACCGGCGGTGTGCGGTTACCACCACGACCAGATCTCCCTCGCCCGCTCCAAGAACTGGTGTGTCACCTCGTACGAGATGTTCGAGAGGCTGGCCCGGGCCAAGGTTCCCGGGGTGGCCATGCGAAGGTCCAACTTCTATTTCAAGCACCCCGTCGAGGAGAGTCCGCACGATCTCCACAAGATGCAGGAACTCGCGGGGAAGGTACGCGGCTTCGTCCGCGACCGGTCGCTCGCCGAACGCAACGGCGTCAGTCCCGACTACGGCGTGGTCGACGCGTACTCGCACATGGCACCCATGATCGACACCGATCAGTACATGGCGTGGCTGATGCGGCAGGTCAAAATCCACGGTGTGCGGGTCGAGCGGTACCGGGTCGAGGGACTGCTCGCCGAGCGCAAGGCCGAGCTCCTCGACCGCTTCGGCGCCGAGGTGATCGTCTGCTGCGCCGGTCTCGGCACCGCCGGGCTCCGCGGCATCGGCATGTATCCGCTGCGCGGCGCGCTGGTACGGGTCCGCAACGACGGGCTGCGTGGCCGCCGGATCCGCGAGGCCCACTGCGTCTCCCACGACGAGCAGAACAAGGACGAGCAGGACATCGTCTTCATCGTGCCGCGCAATCCGAGGCTCCTCGTCCTCGGGGGACTGGCGGAGAAGGACGAGTGGGACACCGGGATCGACCTGGAGAACCACGCGCCCGTACGGGAGATGTACGAGCGGTGCCTGGCCTTCATGCCCGCGCTGCGGCACGCCAGGCTGGATCCCGACGAGCCGGTACGGGTGGGGCTGCGGCCGTTCCGGAACGAGAACGTCTGCCTTGAATGGGACGACGAAGAACAGGTCGTCTACAACTTCGCGCACGGCGGAGCCGGATTCAGTTTCTCCTGGGGCTGCGCCCAGGAGGCCGTCGGTCTGGTGCGTGCGGCTATAGAGGATCGCAAGTACTCGTATTCCTTCTAGTGGATCTCGTCCGAGAGCGGATAGGCGTTAAAAAATGCGGAGAACCATCACGTGCCTCCTGATCGCGAACTCGACCCTCGCGCTCACCGCGTGCCTGCCATTCGGTATCGCGAACACCGGGGTCGTGGCGTCACGGCATTCCGGGGCGCCCCTTCCCCAGGAGCGCCCTCCCGTGCCTCGTGCCGAGCACACCCCGCTGTCGCGGTTTCCCCTCCTTCGCCCCGGCGACAGGGGGACCCAGGTCCAGGAGGTCCACCGGCGCCTCGACCGGCTGGGATTCGGGCCGGGAGAGGCCGGCGACGAGTACCGTCCCGCGCTGCGCGCGGCCGTGTGGGCCTTCCAGAAGGCGAACGGGTTGCCCCCCACCGACCAGATCGACCCGCGAACCTGGCGGGCGCTCTCCCGCCCGGCGCGCCTCAAGCCGCTGGTGTCGTACGGGGAGCCCACGAGGGTGGAGATCGATCTGCGCCGCCAGCTGCTCACCGCGTGGCAGGACGGCAAACCCGCGCTGGTCTCCCACATCTCGACCGGCAACGGCGAGCACTACTGCAAGAAGGGCAACTGCGGGGTCGCCGTCACGCCCACCGGAGACTTCCGCGCCTGGTTCCGGACGCCCGGATGGACCAGCGGGCCGCTGGGCGACCAGTTCTACACCATCTATTTCAACGAGGGCATCGGCTTCCACGGCTCGGAGCGGGTCCCGCGGCATCCCGCGTCCCACGGGTGCATCCGGGTGCCGCTCCACAACGCCAAGGCGCTCTACGACATGACCCCGACGGGAACCCCGGTCTACGTCCGGCGTCCCGCGGCTCCCGAGTCTCGGGACCGTGCCACGTCTCCCGACCGGGCCACGTCTCCCGGGCGTCCGAAGTCCTCCGGGCGGCCCGCGTCCCCTGCCTCCCCTGACGAGTCACCCGGACTCCCCGGACAGGACGCGGACCGGGCGAAGGAGCTCTGAGGCAGGCCGCCGGTCGGCCGGTCACCGGCGAACCCCGAGATCGGCGCGGACAGGACCAGGTCAACGGGTCAACACGGCCAACACGGCCAACCGAAAAGGGGGAATTCTGCAAATATCTCTAAAATCATAATATTTTGTAATATGTCCCTTTTGGGGATGGCGATGATGATTCCCTCACGGTGAAATCGAGTTCCCGTACACTCCGGCGTTCGTTTCCGAACGTCATGGATCGTGTAACGGATGGTCCGCACTCGGTATATACCTACAAGTGGTTGACGTTTTGGTCCGCCGGAGGGGATGGATCGCCGTGGCCTGCATCAGAAAATCGATCATTCGCCATAAGGCGAAGACGCTGTCGACCTCACTGTCCGAGCCTGCCGGAGAGAGGGGCGAAGGTGCAGGGTCCTAACCCCCCGAGCCATGTCCGAGAATCGCGCGTGGCCGGACGGGGGCTCGCTCTCGCCTTCAGCCGCGGCCTCCAGCCACAGGCGGTCGACGCGCGGATGGCGTTGCACCGCGATGAGTTCTGCGTCGGCCAGACCCCCATTCTTCTTCTCTGCTTCACCGAGGCCGAGGCCGAGTACCTCAGGAAATCCGGAGGATACGTCGTCGGCGGTTCGCCCGGCGGTTTCGTCCTCGGGTCGATGTACAGCGCGGCCAGGCTCACGGGCAACATCGTGGGAAACCGGATGCGGAAGGCCAAGGCGGCCCGCGAGGCCGCGGCGCAATGGCGCCCGGTCGACCAGGGGACGCTCTACCTGACGAACCGGCGGTTCGCCGTCCAAGGTCAGTCCCAGTGGCGTGACCTCTGGTTCGAGAACATCCGCATGTCCGACTGTGACGGCCATGCCATCCGGCTCGAGATGAGCGGCTCGCCGTCGACGGCGCTCCAGGTCCACAACCCGGACTACTGGTTCGTCATGTTCAACAAGCTCGCGTACGACAAGGTGGTAACGCCTCCGGATCCTGATGCTCCCGCCTGAGGTGGCGCGGGTGCCCGTGCCCGTTTCCCGGGCTCCTGGCGGGTGCGCGGCCCGAGGGACGCGTCCGTGCTGACGACCATCGGCGGAGCCGTCTTCGAATGGGTGGTCGGGGAAGCGCTCGGTCGTGGCCTGCAGACCGTCCGGCGGGATCCGCAGAACCGCGAACTCGACGAGATCATGCAGCGGGCCGTGGAACCGGCCGTGGACGCCGTCACCACGACCGAGGAACAGAGACGTTCGCTCGTCCCGGTGCTCCGGGAACGCCTCACGGCGCGCCTCGATCTGGACCCGGGCGCGATGAAGGACCCGGCGACGTGTATCCGCCGCTGGCTGGAGCCGCTGGGACGGCCCCACGACGACGGGAGCCACCTGAGCTACTGGGACGAGATCGGGATCGACGGGGACCTGGTGGCGGACGCCCTGTCGGTACAGGTGGTGGGCGGTATCTCGGCGAACGCGCGCAAGGGCGGCTCGCTGTCCTTCCTGGCGAGCGAGCAGCGGTACGAGGCGCTCCGGGCGCGGCTGGAGAGCATCGCGGCCCATTTGTCCTCCCTCACCGCGCTGCGGAGCAGCCCGGCGGCTCGACGCCACCGGCCGATAATGACGCCCGCGCGCTGGGGGCGTCACGTGTCCAGGCCCGCGGCGGAGCGGGAGATCGCCCGCCACGTCTTCGCCCCCGCGCTGCCCGGACACCCGCCGATGCTGCTCATCTGGGGTACCGGCGGGTTCGGCAAGACCTGGCTGGCCCAGGATCTGGGCCTCAGCCCGGCGGCTCTGGAAACCTTCGAAGGCGGCGTGCTCTGGGTCCAGCTCAGCGAGGACCGGTCCATGGTCCGGCTCTCCGCCGAGCTGGAGGGCCTGATGCGGGTGCTGGGGAGCCAGGAGGTGGCCGCCGGTGACCCGCGGCTCCTGGCCGCGCAGGTGGGGGAGCTGACGGACGGGCTTCCGACGCTCGTCGTCGTCGACGACGCCTGGACGGAGGGGCAGGTCGAACCGTTCGTCGAATCCCTTCCGCCGCAGTGCTTTCGAATCGTCACCTCACGCAACCAGCGGGCGGTGCCGCCCCATGTCCCCCGGGTGCACGTTGACACGATGCGTCCCGGGGAATCCGCGCAACTGCTGCGAGGGCGCCTGGCCATCACGGACGATGACCTGATCCCGCTGCTCGACTTCTGCGGCGACTGGCCCCTGATCCTGGCGCTCGTCGGCGGGCAGCTGCAGTGGGTGGTCGACCAGGGCGGGTCCACGGCGGACGCGGTGAGCGAGGTGCGGCGCCGGCTGTCCGGAGGAAAAGGGCTGCGCGCGTTCGACGGCGCCCGCCGTGCCGAACCCGCCTCGCCACGCACTCGCACGGTCGAGGCCACGATGGAGACGAGCCTGCGGTTCCTCGAGGAGCGCGAGCCGGGAGCGACGGCACGCTATCTGGAGCTCGCGGCCTTCCAGGAGGACCTGGACGTGCCACGCGAGGTCGTCGCCGACCTGTGGCGCGAGCGGGCGGGGCTGGACGCGGCGACGAGCGAGGCGCTGCTGTTCGAGTTCGCCGGCATGTCCCTGGTCCAGCGCTTCCAGTTCACCCCGCCGACCGTCCGCCTCCACGACGTCGTACGCGCCTACCTGCGCCACGCGGCCGGCCCCCGGCTGATCGCGGAGGTGAGCCGGAACATCCTGGATCTGTACCACGGCGCCGTCTACGACTACGACGAGGACGACGATGACGACGGGCCGTACGGCGCCCCCGCCGGCGGGGGATCCCGTCGATGACGGACGACCGGAGCAGGCCCCCGATGGACGAGGCCACCCGACGCTTTCTCCTGCAGACCCGGGCCGCGATGACGGAGCGGGCGGGACGCGACATCCGTGGCCTCTGCCTCGACCCGGGCTGGCTCCTGTCGAGCATCACCACCCGCCCGGCGGGACAGGTGGCGGAGGATCTGGCCCGCGGCGGCGATCCCCAACTCGTCCTGCTCGGCCGGTTCATCGAGCGAGGGGCCCACATGGTCGGCGAGGCCCGGTCCAAGGCTCATCGCGTCAACACGATGCTCGCCTGGCTGGGGAGCGAGCCGAGCCTTCGCCCCGTGGTCGAGCGCTGTGTCACGCGGCTGCGGCGGCCGTATCTGCTTACGCTGTGGAGCCTCGGCCCGAGCGGCGACGAGCGGGTGCGCACGCTGCAACGCCACGACGCCATGGTCACCACCTGCGCGTTCGGCATCGAGGGGGAGTCACTGGCGACGGCGGACCAAGACGGCGTCGTCGCGATCTGGGACGTCGCCACCGGAGCGTTCGTCGGTGAGACCGATCCTCGGCGGCTCTGGGCCGAGCGGGGGCACGGGGAGCCGCCCGTCCCGCATCGTGAACGCATCGTCCACATCAGCTACGGCACGCCGCGGGTGTGCCTGCTGCCGGGCACCGGCAACCGGCTGGCGGTGCTCACCCCGGAAGGGCTGCTCGGCGTCTGGTCCCTGGACGGCGTGCCGTACCCGCGCTACGTCCTGGACACCACCCTGGACGGCGGCACGGCGACCTTCCTGCTCGGGCGCGACGACCCGGAGACGTTCCTGACCCGCTCCGGCGGGGCGTTCCGGCTGCGGAGCTGGGCGACGGGCGAAGTGCTGCTCACCATGGACCTGAACGGGCAGATGGCGGCGACATGCCTCGACGAGGACGACCGGCTCTTCGCCGTGGAAGCGGACCAGGGCCTGGTGGACGTGTGGGACCTCGCCGAGCGCCGGCACGCCGCGCGGCTGCGGGTCGGAGGAGAACGTGTCCAGATCGCGCGCCTCGCCGTCGACGGGGCGCTGCTGTTCATGACGGACTACGACGACGTCGGACACGTTTGGGACTGGACGCGCGGACGGCGCCTCACCACGGTGCGCGGGGTCTTCGGCCTGCCTCAGATAGACGGCCGTGCCCGTACCCTGCGCTGGTTGCAGCACCCCGGACGGCTGGTCGTGACCCCGATCCGGACCGGGCCCGCCCCCATGGCCGGGATCGGGGCGTGGCTGGCCTCGGCGGGGCGAGATCGTTCGGAGGACCACGACGACTACGGGAGCGCGGTCGCCGTCCGTCTCTCCGAGCAGGTGCTGGCCACCGTGATCACACGGAGGCATCTGACGGGCGGCAGCGCGGTGTCCTTCGAACACAGGGTGGACATGTTCGACGTCCGCACCGGCTACCCCCTGACCAGCGGATGGGGACCCGACGAGGTGCTGGGGGCCGCCAAGGGGTCCGGTCCCGACGAGCTCGTGGTCGTGACCACCTCCGGGAGGGTCGAGACGTGGAACCTGATGACCGGTGGGATGAGATACTCCCGCACGGCGACCGGTTTCAGCGGGGCCGCGGCCACGGCCGTGAGCCCGGACGGCTCCCACGTCGCCGTCTCCGCCGGGGGCGACGTCCACCTCGTGCGTCCTTCGGAGGCGAACGCCGCCGACCAGGCCACCGCCTACCCCGTGATCGGGCACATGCTCGACGTGACGGCCGACCCCGGCGGGCGGTGGCTGGCCACCCTCACCGATCAGATCGAGCTCGACATCTGGGATCCGAGGACCGGACGGCTCCGGCATCGCTGTTCCGGCACGGCGCCCCGGGTCTTCCGCAACGCCCGGCCCTTCCGGGCATTCAGCCCCGACGGGCGATGGATCGCCGTCCACGACTGGGACGACAGCCTGCTCGTGTGGGACGCCATGTCGGGGTGGCCGCTTCCCGGCCTGCCCTCGCAGGACGCCGATCTGGTGCACGTGGCCGCGGGTCCCAACGGTCCCGTCACCGTCGTCAGGCACCGGGACGGGCAGCTGTCGGCCTGGGACGTCGCGACACGTCGGCGAATAGCCGTGCTGCCGCCGTCCACGACGGTGGTGGGCGACGTCCGGGGCCGATGGGTCGCGGGGATCGACGCCGATGACCGGGTGTTCGTCTGGGATCTCGCCTCCGCCCGCCCCCTCCCCTCGCCGGGCACCGCCGAAACGGTGGCCGCCGATCCCGCGGGACGTTGGCTGTACGTCGCGGGGGAGCGGACGCTGACGGCGATCGACCCGTTCACCGGCGGGAACCGGCTGCTCCGGACGACGGATGGCACGAGTGACGACGCGGTCGTCAAGGTGGTGCCGTCCGACGACGGCGGACGATGCGCCGTCGTCAGAGGGGACGGCGGCATCGAGATCCTGGCGCGCCCCGAGGACGGCTCCGCCGATGGCGGGCTCGCGGCCCGGACCCGCCTGGCAGGCCGGAAGCCGATGTGGCGGCGGAGCGCGAGCGGCCGGCTCATGGCCGTCGCGGACCCCGCCGGCGGCGACCTCGAACTGATCGACCTCGCGGCGTCGGCGGCGGGCGCCCGCGCGCAGGCGTCGGCCACCCTCGACGGGTACATCCGGGGAATGGCCTGGCTGGGAGACGCCGCGGCCGCGGTCGTCGGCGACTTCGGGCTGCAACTCGTCACCCTCACCACACCGGCGAAAGCCTGATCGCGGTGCCGTCCGCAGCGAGACGCCGGTCCCCGCGAGCACGAGGTGCTGCCCCGGTCCGCCGGCCAGGGCAGCACCTTCCGGGTGCCCGCGATGCCGCACTCCAGGCTCGGAGATCCCGGCCGGCCTCACGGCGACGGGACACCCACCTTCGCGATAGTTGCGCGTCGTCCTCCACCCCGTATCGTCCCCACCAGTGGTCCCGACCGCGTACGGAAGGATCGGCGTGACCGACGACGTGGTGCGACGCGTTTTCGAGGTGGTCGACTCGTTCGACCCCGACGAGTTCGTGCGGTTGCTGGCCGAGGACGCCACGCTGGTGTTCGGCAACGCCGAGCCGATGAAGGGACGTGAGACCATCGCCGCCGGGCTGCGGGCGTTCTTCTCCACCATCGGCGGCCTGCGGCACCGGATCGTCAGGAACTGGCGGGTGGACGCCGACATCATCGCCGAGACCGAGGTGACCTACCGGCGGCTCGACGGCAAGGAGGCGAGCGTCGTGGCCGTGTCGATCTGGCGCACCCGTGACGACGGCCTGATCTCGGACTACCGCATATTCGTCGACCTCGCACCCGTCTACGCGGCCTGAGGCTCCGGCGAGACCGTATTCGCGGGCCTGACGCCTGTCTTCTCCCGGCCATGTTCGAACGACTCGCACGGCAGATGTGGCACCAGACCGAGCCGGTGCACGCGACGCTCTATTTCAGCCCCGAGGCTTTCGAAGAGGCGGCGAGGCTCGGCCACGACATCGGATCGCGCTGGCCGAGCTACTTCGCCTGGCGCATGGCGCCGCTCGGCGCCGCGGGACCGAGGGGGGTCGCCGCCGCCTGCTACAGCTTCAGCCCCACGATGATCGCCGAGTACATGCCGGCGATCTGGGCCGTGGCGACCCCCGGGCAGGTGCTCGAAGCGCGGTCGCGAGCGATGGACCGGACACTTCGCGTCCTCCTCGGCGGCCACATCGACATGACAGAGGCAGCCGAGCTCGCGGTCAGGGCGGCGGAGAGCATCCGGGTCGCCCACCGGCCACTGGCCGCGGCCAATCTCGAACTGCCCTGGCCGCGAGAGCCGCATCTGACCCTCTGGCAGGCGTACACGGTCCTGCGTGAACGGCGGCTCACCGGCGAGGAGACGCTCGGCCGCGCCGCCGAACTGATCGAGATCTACGGCGCCTCGTTCAACGGCCCACCCTGGTATGAGGACGGACACGGCACGGCCGGCTTCGCCAGGCGCCCGGCCACGGACGCACGCCGCCCGGGTCTCGCGGCGGTGCTCGCCTGCCGGGACGGCGAACCCGCGGAATTCGGTACGGCATGGCCGACGCAGAGCCCCTTCCCCGCGGGCCGCGCCTACGACCGGGTGCGCGTCCAGCTCGGCGGCCAGGTGGAAACGCGCCTGGTCGGGGCGCTGGAGGTCGATGAGCTCGCGGTGAGCCCGCACGCCCGCGGACAACGCCTGGCGGCCCGCATCCTCGACCTGCTCTGCGAGGGCGCAACCGGCTGCGGGCTGCTGACGGCACCGAAGGCGCATGACGCGATCGGCTCTACGAACGCCTTGGCCGGCGGCGTCTGACCGGCCCCGAGGCGAACGTGGTGGTGTTCACTCGCTCGCACCGGACGCCGGCTGCCACGGCCACTCCGGGCGGCCGATGAAGCGGTCGGTTGCAGGCGGACGCGGTCGCCGTCGCCGAGCAGGCGGGCTGCCGCTGACGCCCGCATCATGGCGCGGACAGGAAATCATGGGCGGTTCCTTCGACCGCTGGGCCGCATCCAGCCGGAAGCCTGGCCACCACCAGAGCGATGGCCGCGTCGGCGCTGTCGACTTCGTCTACGTCGACATCACGCGCGGGGCCGGAGACCCGGTAACGCCCGTTACCCAACGGATCGACGAACGGGATGTTCCATGTGTACGGGTACCCCGTACACATGCTGAAGTGGAGGGACCAGTGGCTCAAGACCGGCAGGAGCCGGCGTAACCGCTGTCTTGCGTGAGCCGCCTCCACCAGAGCATGTACTCCCTCGACAGAACTGTCCCGAGCAGCCTGGCGGATGAGGCGCCACTGCACTGCGACCACGTCGGCCGGTCCCCGCTCGTGGGCATATGCCTTCTCGCTGATCTCCACGAACGGTGCCGTCCGCTGAATCTCGGAGAGCCGGCCTCCACGCCGCCACGCACTCGCGGCCTTGGCGACCTCCCCGAGGTCCGGTGTCGCCCCGGAGACAAGCTCGACGCCTCGGCTCCACCCGGTGACGATGAACCACCGCTCGACGGCGCCGACCATGATCGAAAACGGATCGCGCCTGGCGTCAACGCTCGCCACAGCCGCCCACCCGAGTGGATCGGAGTCGCTGCTGACGATGTTGCCGAGGTCCACCCCCAGCTTGACGGCGGCCACCTCCAACGCCGCAGCCAGACTCCCCGCGGACTCCACATCCGGATACAGCTCGGAGTCGCTCGTCACATGACCAGTCTGATGGAACGCGGACAGCCTCGGGCGAGTTTCTCCGGGCACACGCCCGCCCCACCTTCCGTCGCGTACCGGCCGAAGACCATCGAGCGGGAAGCCCGCGAAGCGAGCGGACATCTCGCGCTGCCTCTCGCTGGACGTGACCTGGTTGCGGTGCTCCCACGGGCGGCCACGGAACAGGGGCGGTGGAACCGGCCCGGTTCGGTGGTCACCCGCGCGGGAGCCGGAGTTCGAACGCGGCGCCCGAGCCGGACGGCAGGGCCCGGGCGTGCCCATGGTGCGCGGCGGCGACAGCCGCGACGATGGCGAGCCCCAGGCCGGTGCCGGAGCGGCGGGTGGGGTCGGCGCGGTAGAAACGCTCGAAGGCGCGCACCGCCTGCACGGCGTTCAGCCCCGGACCTTCGTCACGCACCTCGACGACCGCGTCGTCGCCCTCCGCCCGGACGGTCACCGTCGCCGCCGTGCCCGCCGGGGTGTGCGTACGTACATTGACCAGCAGGTTGTCCAGGGCCTGGCGCAGGCGCGTGCGGTCGCCGCGGATGAGGACGGGTCCGGTCGCCCGGAGGGTGAGAGGACGGCCGAGGTCCACGGCCGCGGAGGCGGCGACGGCCTCGGCGGCGAGATCCGCGAGGTCGACCGGCTCTCGTTCCAGCGGGCGCCGCTCGTCGAGCTCGGCCAGCAGGAGGAGCTCGTGCACGAGGACGCCCATGTGCTCGGCCTCGGCCTCGATCCTGGCCATGGTCTTGGCCAGGTCACCGGGGCGGTTCGCGGCGCCCCGCCGGAACAGCTCCGCGTACCCCCGCACGGAGGCCACGGGCGTGCGCAGCTCGTGCGAGGCGTCGGCGATGAAGCGGCGCAGCCGTTCCTCCGAGGCGGTGCGCTCGCGGAAGGCGGCCTCGATCTGGCCGAGCATCGCGTTCAGTGCCAGCCCGAGCCTGCCCGCCTCGGTGTGCGGCTCGGTCGGCTCGACCCGCCGGGTGAGATCGCCGCCGCCGATGGCCTGGGCGGTCTCGGCGATGTCGTCCAGGGGGCGCAGCGCGTGGCGGATCGCTCGAAAGGCGACAAGGGCGAGCACGCAGAGCACGAGCAGCGTGATGGCCGCGAAGACGCCGGTCAGCCGCTTCGTGACGGCGTCGTACTCGGTCGTGCGGATCCCGGTGACCAGGATCCGTCCGTCCGGCAGCCAGGAGTGGCGCAGCCACCACTGGTCCTCGCTCGCGAAAGGGCCGCCAAGGTCGGGGACGGCATCCTCGCGTACGTAGACGGCCCCGTCCGGGTCGGCGGCGGTCGGGCGGCGGGGCGAGGTGGCGCCGATGTGCACGTCGGCGGAGAGAACAGTCCTGATCACGTTGCCGCGGGTGTCCCGCACCTGGAGAAGGACCGGGGTCGTCGCGGCGGAGAACAACCGGGCCGTCTCCTCGTCCGGCGAGCGGCCCTCGGCGAGGAACGGGGTGACGGCCGCGGCGAAGCGGCCGAGCCGGTCGCGGGCGTGCTCCGCGCCGGCGTCTCTGGTGATGCCCCACGTCACCAGAGGCACGCCGATGAGCCCCGTCGTCAGCAGGGCGAGCACGGTGAGGGTCAGGCGCGCCCGCAGCGACCGCGTGCGGATCACGACCGCGGCAGGCGCAGCGTGTAGCCGACGCGCGGGACGTTGTGAATGAGCGGCGGGTCGCCGATCTTCCTGCGCAGGTAGCTCACGTATGTGTGGACGAGGCCCTCGCTGCCGCCGTTCTCGGGCTCCCAGACGTGGTCGAGTATCTGCTGTTTGGTGAGCACCCGCCCGGCGTTGACCAGCAGATAGCGCAGCAGCGTGTACTCCTTCGGGCTCAGTTCGATCAGGCGGCCCTCGCGGCGTACCTCGCGGGGGCCGTCGTCGATCTCCAGGCCCGCGTAGGAGAGCCGGTCGGCGGACATCGTGCGGCGCAGGACGACATGGGTCCGCACGATCAGCTCCTCCAGACTGAACGGCTTGGTCAGGTAGTCGTCCCCGCCCGACCTGAGACCGGCGATCCTGTCCTCGGTACGGCCCATCGCGGTCAGGAAGATGATCGGGAACCGATGGCCCAGCCGCCGCAGCCGCCTGCAGGTGTCCAGCCCGGAGCCATCGGGTAGTCCGATGTCCAGGACGAGCAGATCCGGCGTGTTCACGGCCACCCGGGAGACCGCCTCGCCTCCCGATCCCGCGGCCTCCGCCTGGAAGCCCTCGTAACGCATGGCCGTCACCACGAGGTCGGCGAGATGGGGGTCGTCGTCCACGACAAGGATGCGAGCGCTCATCCGGCCAGTCTGCCGTGGAGTTCTCAAGGAACTCTGTCACAGAGGAACTGAAGAGTGCGCTGCTGCACTGGGCGCATGAATCATCTGGATGACCGGTTCACCGCGCGGCTCGGACGGTTCGTGCTGCGGCACAAGCTGGTGGTGGTGCTGGCCTGGCTGACGGTCACGGTAGCGGGAGTGTTCGCGACCGTCGCCGTGGGCGACCGGCTGACCGAGGACTTCGCCCAGCCCGGGCAACCCGGGTACGAGGCCAACCAGGCCATGCACCGGCTCTACGGAACCGGCGGCGACGACCCGCCCCTCGTCGTCGTCGTCACGTTGCCGGAGGGCGGCACGGCGGCCCGGCAGCGCGCGGAGATCGGCAGGCTGTTCTCGGCCGCCGTCTCGGCCATGGGTGTGCGCGTCGTGTCGTACGCCGACACTGCCGACCCGCGATTCGTCGGCGACGACGGGCGGACCACGTACGGGCTGGTGTTCACCGAACCCACGCGCGGCATGAACGCCGACCTGAGCGAGCCGCTCGAGAAGGCGTTACGGCCGGCGTTGATGCCGGGCGCGACGCTGCGCGTCACCGGCATGGAGGCCTTGGCCGAAGCCGAGGCGAAGGGCGTCGACGTGCTCGCCGAGACGCTCATCGGCGGGGTGGGGGCGCTGGTCGTGCTCGCGTTCGTGTTCGGCTCGGTGCTCGCGCTGGTGCCCCTCCTGGTGGCGGCCGTGTCGATCCCCGTCACCTTCCTGGCTGTGTACGGCCTGACCGGTGTGACGGACGTGCACACGATCGTGCAATTCATCGTCTCCCTCGTGGGGCTGGGCGTGGCCATCGACTACTCGCTGCTGCTCATCACCCGCTGGCGGGAGGAGCGCGCGCTCGGCTACGAGGGCGAGGCGGCCGTCGAGCGCGCCATGGCGACGGCGGGCCGCTCCGTGGTGGTCAGCGGGGTCACCGTGGGCATCGGCCTGCTGGCCATGGTGGTCATCCCGGTGCCGTTCCTGCGCAGCGTCGGGTACGGCGGCATCATGGTGCCGCTCGTCAGCGTGCCGGCCGTACTGACCCTGCTGCCCGTCCTGCTGGCCAGGGGCGGGGCGCGACTCGACTGGCCCCGCCGTCGGCTCTCCGCGGAAACCGGCCGGTGGCAGGTCTGGGCGCGGGGTGTGGTCCGGTTCCGCTGGGCCGGGCTGGCCGCCTCCGGCGCACTGCTCGCGGCGCTCGGCTATGCGGCGTTCTCGCTTCAGCTCGGCCAGCCGGTGAGCGACTCCCTCCCCCGCACCGGCCCCGCCTACGAGGGGCTGTCCGAGCTGCGGCGGGCGGGCATTCCCTCCGGGGTGCTCACCCCGCTCGACGTGATCCTTCCCCCCGGCGTCGATCCCGCCGCGCAGGCGGCGCGCCTGGCGGAGCTGCCCGGCGTGCGCACGGCGGTGGCCCCGCACGGCTGGCGGAGCGGCGGAACGTCGCTGATCACGGTCGTCCTCTCGGACGAGACGGGCACGGAGGCGGGCCGGGCCACGATCGCCCGGGTCCGCGCGGCCGTGCCCGCGGGCGCCCAGGTCTCCGGTGAGGGGCCGCAGAGCCTCGACTTCGTGGCCGCGGTCTACGGCGGCTTCCCCGCAGTGCTCGCACTCATCTCCGTCCTGACGTTCCTGCTGCTCGTGCGGGCTTTCCGCTCGCTGCTGCTGGCGGTCAAGGCGATCGTGCTCAACGTGCTCTCCCTCGGCGCCACCATGGGCGCGGTGGTGCTCGTCTGGCAGTACGGCTACGGCTCCGAGCCGATCTGGGGGCTGGCCGGCACGGGCTCAATCGCCGAGTTCATCCCGGTCATGATCTTCGCGTTCCTGTACGGGCTGTCGATGGACTACGAGGTGTTCATCCTGGCCAGGATGCGGGAGGCGTATGACCGGACCGGCTCCACCGACGAGGCGGTCGTCGAGGGCCTGGGGCGGACCGGACGGCTGGTCACCAGCGCGGCGCTGATTCTGTTCCTGGCGTTCGGGTCACTGGCGGCGGCCCCGCAGCCGGAGATCAAGATGTTCGCGACGGGGCTCGGGCTGGGCGTGCTGCTGGACGCGACCGTGATCAGGGCGCTGCTGCTGCCGGCGTTCGTCGCGGTGATGGGCCGATGGAACTGGTGGCTGCCTGGTCGGCCGGCCCTGCTCGTACGGGTGCTCGCCGGTCGGAGGCCGGACATTCCGGTCCCGGTTCGTACGCCTGGACCGCAGCCTGAGTCCGATCCCGCGGGACAAGGTCGACGGATCCACGAGTAGGCCGGCGGCGCGGTGCCCGGAGCTGTTGACCCCGCCATCTGGGCCGAATGCTCGGTGTCGAACGCTGCTGCGCACCCGCCCGGCCGCAGTGGTTACCGTCAAGGAGTGGCGCGGGCTGGTTTTCCGCTTCGACATGACTCCCGAGAGCCACCTCGCCGCTCTTTGTCTCCGCAGCGCCATCAACCCATCTGAAGATCTGAAGTCCGTACGGGCCCTAGTACATCGAGATCTGATCCGTGATGGCGACTGACCTGCGGTGATCTTTCAGAAGGCGTTCTGAGCTGGGCTTTTGGTTTTCACTGGTTCTCAGCGTTTCGTGCTGCTTCTCGTGCTCATGTGCCCTGGATGTGCCCTGCGCTTCCCGGTCTAGCACAAAACACCCTACTTATGATCCAAACGCTCACTAAGAGGGTGTTTGAGAGGTGATCGTTGGCCTATTGTCCTCGATGGGTATAGGTAAGGCATGACACGAGACCGGTTTTTATCCCTCTGATCTGACCGATGAGCAGTGGGCGCTGATCGAGCCGCTGCTTCCCGCTGCGCACTGGGATAGCCACCCGGACAAGCATTCACGGCGTGAGGTCGTGGACGCGATTATGTACGTGATGCGTACCGGCTGCTCGTGGCGGCAACTGCTAGCCGACTTCCCGCCCTGGCAGACCGTCTACTGGCGCTTCGTACGCTGGGAAGACCAGGGGGTGACCCAGCAGATCGTGGGTGCTGTGCCGACGGGCCCGCAGGGAGGCCGGCCACAAGGCCGAGCCGTCGGCCGCGGTACTGGACTCCCAAAGCGTCAAGGGCGCCGACACCGTCGGCGAAGACAGTCGCGGCTACGACGCGAACAAGAAGATCAACGGCCCCAAGCGGTTCGTGGTCACCGACACGCTCGGTTTGCTCCTGGTGGTGATGGTGCGCCCGGCCAGTGTGCAGGACCGCGCCGGTGCCACCACGATGCTGCTGGGACTGTATTTAAGCGGCCGCTGCCGGGCGGTGTTCGCCGACCAGAGCTTTTCCGGACGGTTGGTGCTGTGGGCGCGGCAGATGCTGGGCATCACCGTGCACATCGTCGCCAAGCCCGCCGGTCAGCGGGGCTTTCGGGTGCATCCTCGGCGGTGGGTGGTGGAGCGGGCGCTGGCCTGGTTACTGACCTTAAAAGTGTGGTGTCTCGGAGAGCTGACGGCTGGTGATCTCTGAGGTATGCCATCGTCATGCGATACGCGCAAGGTGGCGGGCTGACCGCCGAGCGGCGAGCCTTCCGTGAACGGTTGCGGTTTCAGGCGGCCGGGCGATTCGGTGCCGAGCAGGACAACGCGGTCATCGCCCGTGAGCTGCGAGTGAGCGTGCGTTCGGTGCAGCGATGGCGTAAAGCCTGGTCACAAGCCGGTGAGCGAGCGCTGCTCTCCACCGGCCCGGCCTCGCTACCGCTCCTGAGCGATGAGCTGTTCACCGTCTTGGAGACCGAGCTGAACAAAGGGCCGTCGGCGCACGGCTGGCCGGACCAGACCTGGACCCTGCAGCGGATCAAGACGCTGATCGGCCGACGGTTCCACAAGAGCTACACCATCCAAGGAGTGGCCGCGCTGCTCAAGCGGCACGGCTGGTCGTGCCAGGTGCCGGCGCGCCGGGCTGTCGAGCGCGATGAGGCGGCGGTGGCCGGCTGGGTGAAGGAGATCTGGCCGCAGGTGGAACAACCGCGGCGGCGCTCGGGGCATGGATCGTCTTCGAAGACGAGGCCGGGTTCTCGATGACGCCGCCGATCACCAGGACCTGGTCCCGGCGCGGGGCCACCCCGATCGTGCGCGTACGCGGCCGCTCCCGGCGCCGGTTATCGGTGGCTGCCCTGGCCTGCTACAAACCCGGACAGCCATCGCGCCTGATCTACCGGCCCTGTCCCGACGCGCGCCCTGATGGGCGAAAGAGCTTCGCCTGGACCGATTACCGCGACTTGATCCAGGCCGCCCACCATCAACTCGGCGGCCCGATCGTGCTGGTCTGGGACAACTGTGAGACTTGTGGGGTATCGCCCGGGGCGTGAGTTTGGCCCGTGGGACAACTGGCGCTGGCTGCCCTGTTGAGGATCTGTCGGCT
>NZ_JBFAAE010000072.1:0-9483 GCF_040639575.1 Streptosporangium sp. NPDC023825
GAGTATGCGGCGGGCTCGCTGCTGCCCAGCGAACACACGCTCATGGCGGAGTTCGGCATGGCACGGCCCACCGTGGTCAAGGCTCTCGGCGTCCTACGCGATCAGGGATGGATCGTCACCCAACAAGGCAAGGGCCGTTTCGTACGCGGTCGCCCGGCGATCCCCAAAGACCAGAAGGCGCGCACGGGCCGTGAACTCCTCGACCGGACAGAAACTCAGGCCGCGAGCAAGCTGCTGGCGGCCGGACCGGTGGAGGCTCCCAACCGCATCGCCGCCTACCTCGGCCTGGAGCAGAAATCCACGGTCGTGCTGCGCAAGATCCTGGTGGAGCGCGACGGCGAACCCACCGAGATCTCCGCCACCTGGGTCCCGGCCGATGTCGCCGAAGGTACGGCCCTGGCGGAGTCGGCCGATCTGCGCCAAGGCATCCGGCGCTATGTGGAGAGTGCGGCCGGCGTCTCGCTGGATCACGTCATCGAGCACATCACCGCGCGCAACCCCACCGCGGAGGAGCGCAAGCTCCTGGGCGTGAAGCCCTCGGCCGCGCTGCTGGCCGTGTACGCCGTCGCCTGTGATGCGACGGGCAAGCCGTGGGTGGTGGTGGAGACCGTACTTCCCGGTGATCTTCACGAGTTGGAAGACGCCTACCCGATCCGGTAATCCAACTTTCCTCATGAAGCCCGCTTGGTGCACTTGACTAACCAAGCGGGCTTCGTGCTTAATGAAGACTCAACTTGGTCAGTCAAGCAGACTGGCCAATCAAGAAGAGGAGTTGTTGCTTTATGGCCATCCAAGGCCCCATCCCCGTCCACTTCGAGCAGGTCTTCCCGCACGGCTGCTTCATCGTCGGCGAGGTCGAGCAGGTCAAGGACTTCGACGCCTCGTCCAAGGGCCGCACCGTCTACGCCAAGGACAAGAACACCGGCGAGCTGGTCTGGCAGGTCGCCGTCATGGACGCCGACCCCACTGTGAAGGCCGGCCAGAAGACGGTCTCGGTCAAGATCCTGTCCCCGATCCAGCCGACCGTTCCCGCTGCGCTGCCGGGCCTGCCGTTCGTGCCGGTGGAGTTTGACGGCATGACCGCCACCGCCTACGTCAACCAGAACACCGGACGACTGGCCTGGTCCATCCGAGCCACCGCGATGCGCCCTCCCCGCACCGCGGCGACTCCGGCCAAGGCTTCGGCTTCGACGGCCGGTAAGGACGTGGCCGCATGAGAGAGCACCTGCCCTACACCCGCGCCGTGGTGACCCTCGACGAAGACGGCACCCGACTCGACACCTCGTTCCGCACCCCGCACCTGTCGGTCATGGCGCTGGTCGCCGATGGCGGGCGGCCGTTCCTGCACCTGTCCTCCCGTGAGGCCCAAGTGATCGTCTCCACCACCGGCGGCGGACCGGTCACCGAACAAGACGTGATGCTCGCCCGGCAGATCGCCGACGTCGCCGCGCGCTACCTGGCCGACTGCGAGCGCCTGCACACCAACCAGTCCACCAACCCCCACCAGGCCGAGCCCGAGCAGGGCAAGGCGGCCTGACACGAAGCGGGGCCGCTGGAAGGTGCAACTTCCGGCGGCCCCTCGGTTCTCCCCAGACGCGAATCAAGAGAGGGCTCAAGCCTAATGTTCAAAAAACTGCCCGGTGACGAGGCTCGTACCCTCGTCACCACCACCCCCGATACCGCTGTGGTGTTCCGCCCGGCCGTGGTGCGTACCCCGGCCATCTTCACCATCACCATCTTCCTGTGGCGGCTGCTGGCCGGGTTGGTCCGGCTCCTCTGGCGTCACCCGATTGCGGTGGCCGTGCTCGCCGTTCCTACGGTGCTCGGCGTCCTGTACGGCTGGCGCTTCGCCCTGGTCGTCGTCGCCGTTCCGCTCTCGCTGCTGGCGCCGTGGCCGTTCTTCGATCGGGCCTCGTTCAACCGCTGGATGGGCTGGCGGCTGCTGGCCTGGTGGCGGCTGGTGTGGGTGTATCGGCGGCACTGGCAACCGGTGATGATCGTCTCCGGTCTCGGCCGGAACCTGCGCGGCCGGGACTACCTGCCTCGCATCGTGCGCGTCACCTGCACCTCGTGGGCGGACCTGGTCACGGTGAAGATGATCAGCGGCCAGTCGGTCAAGGACTGGACCGACCGCATCGACCACCTCGCTCACGGATTCGGTGCCACCTCGTGCCGGGTGACGGTGGCCCGGTCGGGCCGGTTGCTGCTGGCCTTCCCTCGGCGTGACCCACTGGCCACCCCCTTACCCGCCCTGCCCATCCCCGAGGTTGCCTCGGTCGAGCCGGTCGAGATCGGCCGATGCGAGGACGGCACTCCATGGCGGCTCAAAGTCCACGGCACCCATGTCCTGGTGGCCGGCGCCACCGGAGCGGGCAAGGGCTCCATCATCTGGTCCACCATCCGCGCTCTGCTGCCTGCGGTGCGGGTGGGCCTGGTTCAGGTGGGGGCGCTGGATCCCAAGCGGATGGAACTGTCCTTCGGACGCGCCCTGTTCGGCGACCGCTACGCCGCGAGTCCTGCGGCGTGTGCCGATCTGCTGGAAGCAGCGGTGACGGTCATGCAGGAGCGCGCCGACCGATTCGCCGGCCTCCAGCGCTCCCACACCCCCACGGTCGAGGATCCGTTCGTCCTGGTGGTGGTCGACGAGGTGGCGTTCCTGACCGCCTACCAATCCGACAAGGGCCTCAAGCTCCGCATCTCCGCCGCGCTGGCGACGCTCACCACCCAGGGCCGCGCGGTCGGGTTCGGCGTGATGGCCGCCCTCCAGGACCCGCGCAAGGAGGTCATGAACGTCCGCAACCTGTTCCCCGACAAGATCGCCCTTCGCCTGGATGAGTCCGAGCAGGTGGACATGGTCCTCGGCGACGGCGCACGCGACCGCGGAGCACTGGCCGATCACATCTCCCCAATCCCCGAGCAGGGCGCGGGCATCGGCTACGTCCGCCTGGAGACCTCACCCGACCCGATCCGTGCCCGTGCCGGCTACGTCTCTGACGTCGACATCCGCGCCATGGTCGCCGACTTCGCCGAGGAGGCAACCCAGTGAAGATCATCATTCAGGGCACCCTCGCCGAGATCGACACCATCCCCTTCCGCCTCCTGGGCCCCCTGTCCGACTCTCCGCCGCTCTTTGAGCTGGTGCTGTCGGACCTGGTGAACATCCGGCTGCGCCGCGACCCCTACAGCTCCTCCTACCGCTTCACCGCCGACGTGCTCGCCCGAGAGGAGGACAGGTGACCGACACCCCCACCTCCCCATCCGCCCCCTCACCGGACGGCTCCGACCGCACCCTTCCCCGCCTTATCCGTGACACCCTGCCCTTCGCCCTGGACGTCGCGGTGGAAGTCGCCAAGAACAACGGCGTCTGCATCCGCCCGATCGAGCTGCGGCGCCTCGACACCCACACCGGCATGACGGAGTCGTTCAACATCCCCTGCGGCGCCACCCAGGAAGCCAAGTGCCCGCCGTGCGCCACGCGCAACAAGCAACTGCGTAAGGCTCAGTGCCGCGAGGGCTGGCACCTCGACCACGAACCCGTCGCCGAACCTCACCCCTCCACCGACGACCAGAGGTGGCTGATCGAGTTCCGGGCCGACGTGCAGGCCAAGCGAGACGAGGCCGAACGCGACGGGGAAGACACCCTTGACTGGGACGAGGCCATCGCGGGCATCGACGCGGAGATCAACGCCGCGGGAATGCGCGGCAACGTCCTGGGCGGCCGGGCAACCCCGAAACGCTCGCGCTCGACGAGGCGGCGCCAGGATGCGCCGGACCTGCCCAAGCGGGCCAAGCAGAACACCACCCTCGGACGAACCTTCATCGCCTCCGACGGCAAGGTCTACCGGCCATCCCTGTTCGTCACCCTGACGCTCCCCTCCTACGGGCGCATCCACAACGGCGTCCCGGTCAACCCGGCCACCTACGACTACGCGGCAGCAGCACGCGACGCGCTGCACTTCTCCAAGCTGGTGGACCGGTTCGTGCAGAACCTTCGCCGGGTGGCGGGCTATGACGTGCAGTACTTCGCCTCCGTCGAACCACAGAAGCGCCTCGCCCCGCACCTGCACATGGCCATCCGCGGCACCATGCCCCGCGCTGAGGTCAAGGCGATCGCCGCCGCCACCTACCACCAGGTGTGGTGGCCTCGGGTGGATGAAGTCCGCTTCGACGGTGACCACCTGCCCATCTGGGCACAGCGAGCCGAACGCGCTGAGCCCTACTCGGATGGGCAGGCCGGCGACTACCTCGACCCGGCCACCGGGGAAGTGCTGCCTACCTGGGACGAGGCCCTCGACCAGCTCGACGCCGACGAGGCGGCCGAACCGCTGCACGTCGTGCGCTTCGGCGCTCAAGCCGATGTTCAGGGCGTCCTGGTCGGATCGCCGGATGCCGACCAGTGCCTCATTTACCTGTCGAAGTACCTGACCAAGAACCTCGGCGACCCGCTCGACCCCGACGACGTCGCCAACCAGGCCCGTCATGACCACGCCACCCGGATGGTCGAAGCGCTGCGTTATGAACCCTGCTCCCCGGCGTGCGCGAACTGGCTGCGCTACGGAATCCAGCCCAAGGGCGCCAAGGCGGGCATGCTGCCGGGCCGATGCCGCGGCAAGGCGCACAAGGCCGAACACCTCGGCTACGCGGGTCGTCGCATCCTGGTCTCGCGCAAGTGGTCCAACAAGACCCTGCGCGAACACAAGCAGGACCGGCGGGCCTGGGTGCTCGACATGCTCGGCCTGCCCGACGACACCGTGACCGACCCACACCGCTACGTCTGGCGACCGGTCTCCTCCAAAGACCCCAACCGCACCCCGCTGGCCAAACGGCTGCTGCGCGAGGTCGCCAACCGACAGCGCACCCGCGCACGCCTGATCGAACTCCAAGCCAGAGCAGACGGACGACCGATCGAAGATCTTTCGGCAATCGAGACTCGGGAGGCAGCGTGAGCAAGAACCGCGACCAGCTCATGACCATTCCGGAAGTCCTCGACGAACTCGGCGGGGTGTCCCGGCGCACCTTCTACCGCTGGCGAGAGATCGGCCACGCTCCGCAGGGCCTCAAGCTCCCGAACGGCGAGATCCGCATCTACCGCAGCGACTTCACCGCATGGCTTGAGACCCTCCGGGAGGCAGCGTGAACACCTCCTACGACGTGAAGTTCTGGGAGATTCGCCGGAACGAGACGAGCAAGACACCGTCCTACGTGGTCCGCTGGAAGGTCGGTGGTCGCCAGAAGTCCAAGACGCTGCGGACCAAGGCTCTCGCCGAGAACCTCCTGTCGGACCTGCGGCAGGCGGCGAAGCGGGGTGAAGCCTTCGACATGGAGACCGGACTCCCGCTCTCCATGCTCCAGGCCAAGAGCGCCCGGACGGTCTTCGAGTTCGTGCGGGCCTACATCGACATGAAGTGGCCTCACGCGGCGGCCAAGAGCCGCGACAGCATGTCCGACGCGCTCTCAACGGTGCTCCCCGCACTGACCAGGGATCGCCCCGGCCGTCCCGACTCCGAGACCCTGCGAACCGCTCTCCGCAAGTACGCAATCCTCCCGAACGGCAAGAGCCTCGATGTCCCAGCCGAGATGGTGCAGGCGATCCGCTGGCTTGAGGCGGCCTCCCTCGACCTGGTGGACCTGGAAGAGACCAGGGTCGTACGGCTGGCGCTGGATGCGCTCGCCCTTCGTCTCGACGGCAAGGCCGCGGCGCCGAACACGATCGCCCGTAAGCGGGCCGTCTTCCATGCCGTTCTTGAATACGCCGTGGAGTTGGAAGAGCTGGCGGCCAACCCGCTGCACAAGGTCAGATGGAAGCCTCCCAAGACCACCGAGACCGTTGACCCTCGCGTCGCGGTCAACCCCCGGCAGGCTCAGGAACTCCTGACCATGGTCACCTACGTCGGCAAGCGCGGTCGGGGCCGGCGGCTCATGGCGCTGTTCGCCTGCATGTACTACGCGGCGCTGCGCCCGGGTGAGGCGGTCGGCCTGCGTCTCCAGGACTGCCACCTGCCCGCGAAAGGCTGGGGGCGGCTGACGGTCGACGTCTCCCGGCCCGAGGTCAACAGACAGTGGACCGACAGCGGGGACGCCCACGAGGAACGGGGCCTCAAGCACCGGGGTAATGCCGACGTCCGGCCGGTGCCGATCCCTCCCGAGCTGGTGAAGATCCTGCGGCAGCACATCGACGAGTACGGGACCGGCGCGGACGGACGCATCTTCCGCAGCGAACGCGGAGGGGTGATCGCCTCGACGGCCTACACCGAGGTCTGGCAGGACGCGCGGGCACTCGCCCTCACGCCGGCTCAGGTCGCCTCTCCCCTCGCCCGGCGGCCGTACGACCTGAGGCACGCGGCGGTCTCGCTCTGGCTCAACGCGGGCGTCTCCGCTCCCGACGTGGCCGAGCGGGCGGGCCATGGGGTGGACGTCTTGCTGAGGGTCTACGCCAAGTGCCTCGACGGGCAGAAAGAGATCGCCAACAAGCGGATCAGTGACGCGCTGACCGTATGAGACGCGCACCGTACGACCAGGGTCCCGGACACCACCGGGGCCCTTCGGCGTTTCTGTCCCCTGTTAACAATCATGGTAATTAACGCAGGACCTGGCACAGCTACCCATCCCTCAGCGCTGCGCAGGGACGGCATCCAGCAAAGACCGCACACTGTCGCCCAGCTCAGCACGCTCATCCGGTGAGAGCTCCGCCCCCTGGCAGGACGACAGCTCTGCCCCGGCGCAGACGATGCCTGTAGCGATACGGGTGGCTTCGATTCCACGGTCGAACTGGGCACCGATCGTCGGGTCAGCCTGTCGGCAGTTTCGCAATACTTCTTTCTGGGGGGCATCGATGAGCTGTTCGTAACCGGCCTTGACCGTCGCAGCGTGGTAGGCAGGATCCCCCTTTTGTTCAAGTAGGTTTCTGATCGCGTTCCAGCTGGAGAGCAAGCCCACAGACAAGTTCGAGTAAGCATCCTTGCAGGGAGTTCGCCAGTGCTCGGGAGGCCTGTAGGCGCCCGGATCAAAGCCTGGTGGATACAAGCCCTCGTCAGGAGCGGAGGTCGTAGGCATGCTGCTGGACGCGGATGTCGAACCGGCTTCGGCTGCACCGCTCGCCGAGGTAGAGGCGGTGGGTGCCGCACCACACGCAGTCAGGGACAGCCCTATCACGGTGATGACGATCAACGGCTTGAGCAGTCTCATACCGCCAGCATGGTCTCGCAGCGAGTGGCCGAGGGCAGCGAATACGCCACATGATCATGTTTTGTTATGTGCTGGATTCCTCCAGGACTCACACGTTCCTGGGAGGGATCAACGTATGAACGGCTGTCGATCACGGCACGTTCGAGAAGCCCTTGCCGTGATCACCGGCATGGGTCGGCGCCGTGGGACGGTCCTGGCTCAAAGTCTCTGGAAGCTCATCGCCACCTGGGGAAACGGCCTCAAGATCATTGCGCGTATATTGCGCGACCACCGACACAGGGCCGCTCAGGGTGGCATCCGGCTGCACACCCCGGAAACGCAAAAGAGGCCCCGAAGGGCCTCTGAGCTGCCAGTTTGGCTGGTGGCAGGTGCAGGACTTGAACCTGCGTAGGCTGAGCCGACGGTTTTACAGACCGCTCCCTTTGACCACTCGGGCAACCTGCCGCGTCCTCCGCTTGCGGCGGCGACAGGAAGAAGAATAGCGGACTTCCGGGTGTGACGTGACATCGACGCGAGGCACCTCCCGATACCCGCTCCTATCAGGACTTTTGGTACGCATGTCGCCGCTTGTGCCAGTGCCCTCTGGGGAGGGAGTGACGCCAGAGGCGTCGCGGCGCCGGGGGCGGGGCTCCATGGCGGGGGTGTTCGAGGGATGGCCGGGAGCGGGTGCGAGGAGATCAAAGGAACAGGGACACGCCAAGGCGAGCGGGAGGGCGGGAGTGGAAACGAGACACGTTGACGTGGGACAGGACCCGCTGATGGCGGGAGAGGAACACGCTTCCGCCTCGGCATCGGCGGGAGATGCTGGCTAGGCTGATCGGTTACGTACGCGTCTACCGAACCGGCTCGCGGGCGCCACCGCGATTCGAGGTCCGTGGCTTCCGGGAATCGGGCGGCGATTGATAGTTCCAGCAGGTCAGAGGGGATTGAGCTTTGGCGGATTCATCGTTCGACATCGTTAGCAAGATCGACCACCAGGAAGCCGACAACGCGCTGAACCAGACGGTCAAAGAGGTCGGGCACCGATTCGACTTCAAGGGCACCGGCGCGACCATCGCCTGGTCGGGCGGTCAGAAGGCCGTTGAGATCAAGGCCAACAGCGAGGAGCGCGCCAACGCGGTCCTCGACGTCTTCAAGGACAAGCTGATCAAGCGAGGGCTCTCCCTCAAGATCCTGGACGCGGACGAGCCCAAGCTGTCCGGCAAGGAGTACCGGCTTCTGGTGACCCTCAAGGAGGGCATCGACCAGGAGCACGCCAAGAAGATCTCGAAGATCATTCGCGATGAGGGGCCCAAGGGAGTCAAAGCCCAGATCCAGGGCGAGGAACTGCGGGTGAGCTCCAAGAAGAGGGACGAACTGCAGGAGGTCATCGCCCTTCTCAAGGGCAAGGACCTGGAGATCGCGCTTCAGTTCTCGAACTACCGCTAGCAGAAGGGAAACCGAGGCTCTGACCTGTGGTTTCAGGACCTTACTGCTCCGGGAGGGCACATCCAGGGCATACGGCCGGGGCAAGAGGCTCTATTGCGCCCCGGCCGCTCACCCGTTTCACACATCGCTGGAGGTGAGCGACATGGTCTCTCCCACTTGGAGTGCCTGTGCAGGTGGACCGGCGAAGACTCGCGCTCTTGAGGAGATCGTCCACCATCCGGCCCGGGGCACCACGCCGATCGGCCTCGGTTCCTCCAGCCGGACAGGGGCACGGTGAACCCCAGTGAAACGACCTGGCGACCTTGAAGCGATCCGGGCTCGGCGGAAGCTCTACGAGCTGATTCCAGCTACCGGTTCGGGCTGGTGTCGAGCGCGAACCGCGCCGGGATTGACGCAGGCCCCGAAGATCCGATCCATGGCGACCGCGCCGCCCCGGAGTACGGGCCGGATCCACTTGCGGTAGGCCGGCTCGGTGGCGGCCGTACTGCCGAGGCCGACCACTCTGGAGATCTCCTCCAGGGAGCTGCCGCCGCCGGAGAGCACGGACACGAAGCCGCACCGCGGTTCCCGAGGCGATCACAGTACGCCGGGCCGAGGCCGATGAGTTTGATCTGAAACAGCGACGGCGGGCGCTGTCCGTCCACGCCACCACTCCGTCCACGCCACCACCGCCGAGGCCGGCCGACGAACGGCCCGACACGGCGGAAAATCCAAGGCTCCGGCGTTTGCGAACCCTCGGAACCTTCGACCCTGGACGCAGAACCTCACCCCTTCGAGGAAACCTCAGGCGGTGGGAACACACCTGCAGCTTTCGGCCCTTCGGCCGTGAACCCTCGGTTCCGACCTCCCGACTCCCCAACTCCCCGGCTT
>NZ_JBFAAE010000072.1:9581-42047 GCF_040639575.1 Streptosporangium sp. NPDC023825
CTCCGGTCTCCGGTCTCCGGTCTCCGGTCTCCGGTCTCCGGTCTCCGGTCTCCGGTCTCCGGTCTCCGGTCTCCGGTCTCCGGTCTCCGGTCTCCGGTCTCCGGCAGCCTAATCCCCTTACTTCTGGCTTCTGGTCGGAAAAATCTTCGTCCAGCTGCTCAAGCTGACAGTACCGCCGCTGGTGTTCACCGCCGTGGTGGTCAGCGTCGCCAATCTCCGCAACGTCAACGGCGCGGCAAGGTTGGCAGGTAAGACGCTCTTCTGGTTCCTGGCCACCGCGCTGATCGCCGTCATCGTCGGCATCGGCCTCGGCCTGATCATCAACCCCGGCCAAGGCGTCGCCCTGAGCACGGCGGGCGCGAAGGCGCCCGGGAACGTCGGCACGTGGGTCGACTTCCTCACCGGCATCGTTCCGACGAACATCGTCACGGCGTTCACCGAGCTCAACGTCCTCCAGATCGTCTTCCTGGGGGTCGTCATCGGCGCGGCGGCCATCGCGATCGGCGAGAAGGCCGAGCCGTTCCTCGACTTCAGCCGCTCGATCCTCGAACTGGTCCAGAAGGCGCTGTGGTGGGTCATCCGCCTGGCCTCCATCGGGACCGCCGGCCTGATCGGCAAGTCGGTCGCCACGTACGGATGGGACCTGCTCGCACCGCTGGCCAAGTTCACCCTCGGCGTCTAGGCCGGCTGCTTCATCGTCCTGCTGGCCGTCTACCCGACGCTGCTGGCGCTGGTCGGCAAGGTCAACCCGATCACGTTCTTCCGCAACGCATGGCCCGCGATCGAGCTGGCCTTCGTCTCCCGTTCCTCGGTCGGCACGCTGCCGCTGACGCAGAAGGTCACGATCGAGCGTCTGGACGTCGGCCGTGACTACGCCTCCTTCGCCGTGCCGTTCGGCGCGACCACCAAGATGGACGGCTGCGCCTCGATCTACCCGGCGCTGGCGGCGATCTTCGTGGCGCAGGTGTTCAACGTCCCGCTGGGGGTCGGCGAGTACCTGCTGATCGCGTTCGTCTCCGTGGTCGGCTCGGCCGCGACGGCCGGTCTGACCGGCGCGACCGTGATGCTCACGCTGACGCTGAGCACGCTGGGCCTGCCGCTCGAAGGCGTTGGCCTGTTGCTGGCCATCGACCCGATCCTCGACATGATCCGCACCGCGACCAACGTCGCGGGGCAGATCGTGGTACCGGTCCTCGTCGCTCGCAGCGAGGGTCGTATCGACGAGGAGGTGCTCAACGCTCCCCCGCAGCCGCTCGACGAGGCTCCGGTGAGCGCGCCGCGTCCCTTGGGTCAACCGGCGCTCGCATAACGTGCCCGCCCGAACATGAAGACGGGTGGCCCGCGCAGGGGTCACCCTTCTTCACGTTCCGGCAACGGTCCGCCCAGGCCGAGCCGTCCGAATTCCGGTACGGCCCTCCCTGCCGGAGGCAACTACCGGACACGGTGCCGACCGGCAAACAATGAAGAATTATCGTCCTGTTCATGGGGAAAATTCATGACAGGATTAACGATCGGCTGCGTGAGTTCATCGGAGCGCAGCCGGTCTACTTCGTGGCGACGGCTCCCGAGCAGGGCGGCCACGTCAACATGTCCCCCAAGGGGTACGCCGACACCTTCGCCGTTCTCGATGACACCACCGTCGCCTACCTGGACCTGGACGGCAGCGGGGTGGAGACCATCGCCCATCTCCGCCAGAACGGCCGCATCACGGTCATGTTCTGCGCCTTCTCCGGCACTCCCAACATCCTCCGCCTGTACGGCACCGGCCGTGTCGTCGTACCGGATAGTCCCGACTTCGCAACACTGATCAAGAATTTCGGCCCGCATCCGGGCGTGCGGTCGATCGTCGTCGTCGACTGTGACCGGATCTCCGATTCCTGCGGCTTTTCGGTACCGTTCATGTCCTTCGACAAGGACCGGACGCTGCTGGACGAGTGGGCGGGACGCAAGGACGTCCAGCAGCGGCGCACCCACCGGGCGCGGAAGAACCGCGAGAGCATCGACGGCATCCCCGGCCTTTCCGCGCAGGAGACCGACCCGGTCACGCAGCACTCCTGAGACGGCCGGCCGGTGGCCGCCCCGGGACCGGCCCTCGCGGGGGCCGGTCCGTTCGCCCGCACCGGAGGGGGTTCCGCTCGCTTCCCGCGATCGGATGACACTCACGGCGACACCACCGGTCGGCCTTCCCCTGGGCGTACAGTAAGCCGGTAAGCGACGGACACCCCCCGTATGTCCGGAAGACTCGGGGGGCCTCAGTGGGGTTGTTCTGCCGCTTGAGCGTTTGCGTCGGCGCGGTCGCCGTGGTCGTGGGGGCGGGTGTCCCCGCGGAGGCCCGAGGTGCGCGACCTCCGGCCCGGTACGCGGGACTCGACGGGTGTGTCTGCGCTCCGTGGAAGCTCTGGGTACGCGGCGGCGGGGTGGTCGCTCTCCCCGACGCCCGGGTTTTCTCCGTGGGGAGGCAACGAGCACCGCTGGCCCTGTCGCCGAACGGTAGGTATGTCGCGTACTTCCAGCGGCGGGGTGGGGCGCTGGTGGTGCGGGAGGTGGCCACCGGCGAGGTGCGCGCGGTGCCGGGAGTGATGTGGTCGAACGCCCTGCGCGCGGCACGGGTCGATCTCTCTCCCGGCGGGCGGTACGTGGTGCTGGGCGTCGGCTGGGAGCATCGGATCCTGGACACGTACAGCGGGGAGAGCATCCCGGTGTCACCTGGCCTGCGACCGTGGAGTTTCAGCCCTGACGCGAAGTTCGTACTCGTGGTGGATAACACGTTTCAGGCGGTGATCTACTCGATGTCGCCCTTCGCCGAGCGGGGGCGCGTTCCGGTGGGGGGCGCGCTCGGCCCGGGCGGCGAGACCGTCGCCCACTTCACGGCACGTGACACGGGAATCCGCCTGTGGAACGTGCCCACCGGCGGCATCCCCAGGCACGATCCCATCGCCGTGCCCGTCGACAGGACTCCGACCCGGATGCGCTGGAACGGCGCGGGCCGCCTCGACCTGCAGACGGTCATCCCGCGCAGGACCAGGAAGGGGGGCGGCACCCGCTACACCTGGTATCGGGTCGATCAGGAGTCGGGCGGCACGGAACGGGTGAGTGGCTTCGTCGTCCCCGGATCCGTCCACAACCCGATCGTCACCGGGCTGACTCCCTGACCGTCACGGGCTGTGGAGGCTCACGGGAGCGCGGGGTCAGCGGCGGTAGCCGGCCATGCGCTCCAGGCGGGCGACGCGCTCGGCGGTGGGCGGGTGGGTGGAGAACATCCGGCCGATCCCGGCGCCGCGGAAGGGATTGGCGATCATCAGGTGGGAGGCGGAGGCGATCCGGCCGTTCTCCGGGAGGGGCAGCTGACGGGTGCCCATCTCGATCTTTCTCAGGGCCGAGGCGAGGGCCAGCGGATCACCCGTCAGCCGGGCGCCGGACTCGTCCGCCTGATACTCGCGGGAGCGGGAGATGGCCATCTGGATCATTCCGGCCGCGACCGGGCCAAGCACGATCATGAGGATCGCGCCGATGAACCCCGGGCCCTCGTCCTCGTCCCCACCACCGAAGAACAAGCCGACATAGCCGAGGTAGGTGATCATCGTGGCGAGCGCGCCGGCCACCGAGGAGATCAGGATGTCGCGGTTGTAGACGTGGGAGAGCTCGTGCCCGATGACCCCGCGCAGCTCGCGCTCGTCGAGGAGCTGGGTGATCCCGTAGGTCACGCAGACCGCGGCGTTGCGGGGGTTGCGCCCCGTCGCGAAGGCGTTGGGCTGCATGGTCGGCGAGACGTAGAGGCGGGGCATGGGCTGGCGGGCCTCGGTGGAGAGCTCGCGCACGATCCGGTAGAGGAGCGGCTGCTCCACCTCACCCACCGGCCGGGCGCGCATGGCCGACAGCGCGATGCGGTCGGAGAAGAAGTAGGCGACGCCGCTGGTCGCCAGCGCGACCAGGACCGCGATCTGCACGCCGGCGCCGCCTCCGAACCACGCCCCCACCACGATGATCACCGCGGACAGTGCGCCGAGAAGGACCGCGGTACGCAGACCGTTGTGGTGCACTACACCCCCCTTTCGGTTGATGCTGATTCACCTGTGACAACGTCTCCGGCCAGGTCGAACGTTCCCGGATGGTTCAGCCCGCGGCGATGAGCGCCGCGGGGACGAGATCGAGGACCAGCTGGGGGGCGGCCGAGAACGCGATCGCGACGATCCCGGCCACCGCGACCGCCACGCTCGCGGGTATCCATCCGGTGCCGCGGCCACCCGTCTCCGCACTGCCCGTCATGACGCTGCCCGGCGCGGCGCTGCCCGTCATGACGCTTCCTGTCACGGCGCTGCCCGGCGCGGCATCCCCGATCACAGCGCTGCCCGCCACGACGCTCCCGATCGCAGGGCTCTCGGTCACCGGGAGCGGAGTGAAGATCCGCACGACCCAGGCGACGTAGTAGTAGAGACCCACGACGGTGTTGACCGCCATCACGGCCGCCAGCCAGCCACCGCCTCCGCCGATGAGCTCCCGGAACACCACGATCTTGGCGAAGAGTCCGGCCAGCCCCGGGGGCAGGCCCGCCAGGCAGATCAGGAAGAAGGCCAGCGCCAGCCCGGCCGCCGGGCTCCGGAACGCCAGGCCCCGGTAGTCGTCCAGCTCTCCCCCGCCCGACCTCCTCGACACCAGCGTGACCACGGCGAACGCCCCGAGGTTCATCGCCGCGTAGAAGACCAGGTAGGCGACCGAGGCGTTCATCGCCTCGTCGTTCCTGATGCCGAGGGGAGCGAGGATGTAGCCCGACTGGGCGACGGACGACCAGGCGAGCAACCGCACGGCGTGGCGCTGGCGCGTGGCCAGGAGGTTGCCGACGGTCATGGTCAGCGCGGCGAGAATCGCGACCAGCGGGACCCAGACGGCCCCCTGGCCGCCCAGGGCGACGACCAGGATGAGGATCAGCCCCGCGAACCCCGCCGCCTTGGAGATGACGGAGAGGAGCGCCGCGACGGGGACGGGCGCGCCCTGGTAGACGTCACCCGCCCACGCGTGGAACGGCACCGCTGCGATCTTGAAGGCGAACCCCGCGAGGACCAGGACCACGGCCACGGTGACCACGGCGGGCAGGTCGTAGGCGATCTGCAGCGAGGACTCGTAAGCGCCGACGTCACCGACGTCGCCCTGGCCGGGCCCGAGGCCGGTGGCGGCGGGGACGTCCTGTCGCAGAACGTGGGCGATGCGGTCGAGGTAGACGGTGCCGGTCGTTCCGTACAGCAGGGAGACCCCGAAGAGCATCACCGCCGTGGAGACCACGGAGACCAGGAAGAGCTTGACCGCCGCCTCGGAGCTCCGGCCGTCGTAACGCTTGAGCGCGGTGAGCGCGAACACCGGCAGCGAGACGAGCTCCAGCGCGACCACCAGCATGATCAGGTCACGGGAGGCGGGCAGGGCGACGGCACCCGCCAGCGTGCAGAGCAGCAGGAAGTACCACTCTCCGACGGGGATGTCCCCGGAGGAGAGTTCGGCCGCCGACAGCAGCACCACGACAATCCCGGCGAACAGCGCGAGCCCGGCGAAGACCAGCGTGAAGTCGTCGACCACGAACGAGCACGGTGCCACGGCGGCCGTGGGCGCCGCCGGCCCGGTGACCGAGGGGGCGATGGCGCCGATCACCGCGCGGGGGGAGCCGAGCAGCCCCTCTGGCACGCAGAAGGTTCTCAGCGGCTCTCCGGCGCGTACCGCCTGGGAGATCACCACCGCCAGTGCGGCGACCACCCCGGACAGCGTGACCGCTCCGAGTGCCGTCCGGACGTACGGCCTGCGGGGCAGGAAGGCGTCCAGGAGCAACACGAGCCCTGCGGCGAGGGCGAGGATCAGGGGCGGCGCGACCGCGTAGTAGTCGATCGACTGGATCACGGCGCGCCCACCAGGGTCCGGACCACCGGATCGGTGAGGAGAAGAAGCGCCTTGGGCCAAAGCCCGAACAGCAGGATCAACGCGATCAACGGCACCCAGGCGGCCAGTTCGTGGCCCGAGACGTCGGGCATGCGCGATCTGTCCGTGCTCGTCGCTCCCGAAGCGACTCGCGAAGTCGCCCCGGCCCTCGAACCCCCCGAAGTCCCCAGAGCCGCCGAAGTCCCCAGAGCCGCCGGAGCCGCCGGAGTCGCCGGAGTCGCCGGAGTCGCCGGAGTCGCCGGAGGAGGAGCGCCGCCCCCGCCGGCGGTTGCCATGAGGGGGCCCTCCTTCTCCCCCGTCTCACCGGCGGGGGCGCCACCGTCGCGATCGCCCTCCTCCCCGGTCGGTCCCGTGGAGGGCAGGCCGCCCGCGGCGGCCGCGGCGAGGACCGGGACATGGACGGTCTCGGTACCCCGGCCGTGAGTGACGCGGGAGAGCATGAGCAGGAAGTAGGCGGCGGTCAGCACGGTACCGAGACCTCCCAGGGCCATGAAGACCAGGTAGAGGGGGCGCGACAGACCCGCGGCCGGTTCGAAGGCACCGAGGAGGGCCAGCATCTCGCCCCAGAAGCCCGCCAGTCCCGGCAGCCCGAGCGAGGCGACGCAGGCGAAGGTGAGCAGGGAGGCGAGGCGGGGAAGGCGTGTCAGCATGCCACCGCCGAGGGCCGGCATGTCGGAGGTGCCGTAGCGCTCCTTGATCGCTCCGGCGATGAAGAACAGCAGTGCGGTGATGAGACCGTGGGCGATGTTGCCGAACAGGGCGCCGTTGACTCCGGCCGGAGTGAGCGTGGCGAAGCCCAGGAGCACGAAACCCATGTGGCCGACCGAGGAGTAGGCGATCATCCTTTTGAGGTCACGCTGGGCGAGACAGGCCAGCGAGCCGTAGACGATGCCGATCACCGCGAAAACCCCGAGCCACGGGGCCGTCGCGGCGGCGCCGTCGGGCAGGACCGGGATCGCGACGCGGGCGAAGCCGTACGTGCCCATCTTGAGCAGCACGCCCGCCAGGAGCACCGAACCGACGGTCGGCGCCTCGGTGTGGGCGTCGGGCAGCCAGGTGTGCAGCGGCCACATCGGGGTCTTGACCGCGAAGCCGATGCCGACGGCCAGGAAGGCGATGGTCTGCACCGCGGGGGACATGCCCGTTCCCCGTGCCCGCGCGAGGGCGATCATGTCCAGGGTGCCGGTCTGGGACCAGATGAGCAACAGTCCCAGCAGGAGGACCACCGAGCCGAGCAGGGTGTAGAGGATGAATTTGATCGCCGCCGCCCGGCGGGCACGCCCGCCCCAGATGGCGATCACGAAGTACATCGGGATGAGGACGACCTCGAAGAACACGAAGAAGAGCAACAGGTCGAGCGCGAGAAAGGTGCCGATCATGCCCACTTCGAGCACGAGCAGCGTGAACACCAGCGCCCGTGGCCGGTTGCCACCGGGCCGGGGACTCAGCAGCTGCCCGGGGCCGTCGGCGCGCCCCCGGCACAGGTAGACGAAGCAGAGGAAGGTCAGCAGCGTGGTCAGCACGACCAGCGGCAGCGAGATCCCGTCCACGCCGAGGTGGAACCTGAGGTCGAGGCCGGGGATCCAGGCCAGGTCGGTCGCGAACTGCACCCGGGCGGCGTCGCCGTAGTCGAACGCGGCGACCAGCACCACCGACAGCGCGAACGTGAGGCCGGAGACGACCAGGCCGTGCATCCTGAGCAGCCGCCCCCTGGCCGCGACGTCCGACCCGAACGGTGCGAGCAGCGCGGCGGCTCCGGCGAGCGGCACCCCGAGGAGCACGATCAGCATCCAGCTCATGGCGTGGCCACCTCACCGAGGTTCGGCACCGGTTTCGGCACAGGGTCCGGTCCTGGGTTCGCCCCGGTGTCCGGTCCTGGGTCCGGATTCGATGTCGGTTTCGGATTCAGTGTCGGTTTCTGGTTCGGTGTCGGGTTCTGGTTCGGTGTCGGGTTCGAATCCGGTCGTGTGCTCGGTGGCGAAAAGGAGGTCAACGGCGCGTCACCGCCAGACGGATGAGAAGCAGCACGACGAGGGCAACGACGCCCCAGAACAGCAGAGAGATCATCTAAAGATCACCGCCCCGGCCGCGATCAGGAGGACTCCGGCCAGCAGGCCGGTGATGTAGAGCTGGGCGTTGCCGTTCTGCACCAGGCGGACCAGCCCGGCCAGGCTCAGGGTCGCCCGGCCCGAGCCGCGCACGGCACCGTCCACCACGCGACCGTCGGCGCGGACGACAAGACTCGCCAGGAGCAGCACGGGTCGGACGAACAGACCGGTGTAGACGGAGTCGACGTGAAAGGCCTGCTCGCAAGGGGCTCGGAAGGGACCGAGCAGGCGAGCCGGGTCGGCCAGGGGGTCGGAGCGCCACACGGCGTAGACCGCTCCCGCCCCCAGCAGCGCCACCGCGAGGCTGAGGACGGCGGCGTCCCAGTGAACGTCGCCGACACGGGCGAAACCGAGGAGCAGGGCCGGAACGGCCAGGACGAGGATGGGCCAGCGCATGGTGGCCGGGGCCTCGTGAACGGGGGTGTGAGCGTCGCGGACGGTATGCGGCGCGCCGGACACGGGCGTGGACATGGACGCGGGCTGGGTCTGGGCCTGGATCTGGGAGGCACGCTGCCCGAAGAAGGTCCGCAGCCACGCGCGGGTGGCGTAGGCGCCGGTCACCGCGACCGTGGCGAGGGCGCAGCCGTAGAGCAGCAGGGCCGCGGCGCCTGTCAGCGGCCCGGAGGACAGGGAGTGCTCGATGGCCACCAGCACCTCGTCCTTGCTGAAGAAGCCGCTGGCCGGAGGCAGGCCCATGAGCGCGGCGAAGCCGATCGTCATCGCGGCGAAGGTGACGGGAAGTCCTCTCCTGAGGCCCCCCATCGTGCTCATCAGGTTGGAGCCGACCGCGTGGATCACCGCCCCGGCGCAGAGGAAAAGAAGTGCCTTGAAAGCGCCGTGGGTGATCAGGTGGAAGATCGCGGCGCTCCGGGACCCGGCGGCCAGGGCACCGGCCATGTAGGCGAGCTGGCTGATCGTGGAGTAGGCGAGGACGCGTTTGAGGTCGTCCTGGGCCAGGGCGGCGAAGGCCGCGCCGAGCATGCCGATGGCGGCCAGGACCGCGAGGACGTCCAGGGTGGGGCGGGCACCGAGAAAGGCCGGGTAGAGCCGGGCGACGACGAAGATGCCCGCGGCGACCATGGTGGCCGCGTGGATGAGGGCGCTGATCGGTGTCGGTCCGGCCATCGCGTCGGGAAGCCAGACGTGCAACGGCACCTGGGCGCTCTTCCCCGCCACCCCGGCGAGCAGCAACATGGTCGCGACGATGAGCGTGCCGGAGGACATCTCGGGGACTTCGGCGATGACGTCGGCGATCCTGAAGCTTCCCGCCGCCGTCCCGAGGACGAAGATGCCGAACAGGAATCCGACGTCGCCGATCCGGGTGACGAGGAACGCCTTGATCGCCGCTCGCGAGTTGGCCCTGTCTTCCCACCAGTGCCCGACCAGCAGGTAGGAGCACAGGCCCATGATCTCCCAGCCCACGTAGAGGACCATGAGGTCCGCCGCGTAGACGACCAGCAGCATGGCGCTGGTGAACAGGCTGATGAAGGAGCTGTAGGACGGGTAGCGCCGGTCGCCGCGCATGTAACCGACGGAGTAGATCTGCACCGCCAGCGCGACCACGGCGACCAGCACGGCGATCGACGCGGCGAGGCCGTCGACCAGCAGCCCGACCGAGATCGGCACCGAACCCGTCTCGATGACGGTGAACGCCGCGGTGACACCGTCGATCGTCCCCTGGCCCCCCGGCCCGACCGGGGCGGACCGTTCGGCTCCGCCCCCGCCGGTGGCAGCCCAGGTCGCGTAGGCCAGCCAGATCGCCAGGGCCGCGGAGACGGCGGTGGGCACCACGGCGATCCAGGCGGCCCGGTGATTGGCGGCGGTGTCGACGTTGACCTTGAAGGCGTCACTCCTGGGAGCGTCGGCCCGGGGTGCGTCGGCCTCGAGGATGCCGCCTTCGCCGGTCGCCGAGGGCGTCACGTGGTGGAGGCGCCGGGGGAAACGGGAGCCGAGAAGGCCGGTGAGCGCCGCGAGGAAGGGCAGCAGGATCACGAGCGAGGCGATAGTGATCATGGCGCGTCACCCGGCCTCGTGTCCGCCTCGGATCCGGCTTTGGATCCGGCCCCGGATCGGGAGCGCCGCGCATCGGTCCCGGTCTGGGGGTGCGTCCGTGTCTGGGACCGGCTCCGGACCTCGGCCGGAGGGCGCTCCGCAGATGAGGAGTCGGGGCCGGTGTTGCCGGGACCGGCGTCGGCGAGGTCGGTGTCCGTGGGGTCGGACAGGGAGCGGAGGCGGTCGAGGTCGACGGTCTGGCGGTTGCGGTAGAGCGCGAGGATGATCGCGAGACCGAGGCCGACCTCGGCGGCGGCGATCACGATGACGAACAGTGTGAGGACCTGCCCGCCGTGCAGCCGGTCGCGCAACCACACGTCGAAGGCGACCAGGTTGAGGTTGACAGCGTTGAGCATGAGCTCGACGGACATCAGCACGAGGATCGTGTTGCGGCGGGCGAGCACCCCGTACACGCCGATGGAGAACAGTAGCGCCGAGACGACCGCGGGATAGACGACGTGCACGTCAGTCCCTCCCGCGGATGTCCGTGCGGGACAGGACGATGGCGCCGATCAGGGCCGCCAGCAGCAGGACCGAGAGCGCCTCGAACGGGAGCACCCAGTTACGGAAGATGCTGGAACCGAGCTCACTGGCCGATCCACCACCGGGTTCGAGCTGGACGTAGGCCATGCGGAAGCCGTCGACGACGACGGTGACCAGCACGGCCGCGGTGGCGATCGCCACGATCGCCGCGGTCGGACGGTTCGGGCTGTCGAGGTCGGCGCTCCTGCCGATCGGGGCACGGGTGAGCATGATCCCGAACAGGAGCAGGACCACGATCGCGCCGACGTAGATCAGCACCTGGACCCAGGCGACGAACTCGGCGGTGAGCACCAGATAGCACCCGGCCAACGCGCCGAAGCAGACGACCAGCCACAGGGCCGCGTGGACGAGCTGCCTGGTGGTCACGACGAGCAGCGCCGACCCGACGGCCACCGCGCCCAGCAGAAGGAAGACGATCTCCTGCCCGGTCGGCGACAGGTAGGACGGCACCTCGGTCACTTCTCCTCCTCGGCCTCTCCGCTCGGATCCGTGGAAGGAGTCTGCTCCGGTGTGGCCGCCGCCGGAGGCATCTCACCCCCGCCTGTGGATAACTTCTCCACGGATGGCCCACCTGTGGACGGATCGTTTTTCTTCGGAAGGGCACCCGGTGGCCGGATGGCCCGGACGCTCGCGTGCCCCGCCGAGGTGCCCGGTCTGGACGACCTGCCCGAGGATGGACCGCGCCGCACGGGCGGCCCATCGGGGGTGCCGGGAGCGGGTGAGGCGGGTGGCGAGGACGGGGAACCGGACGGCGAAGGCCCGGGCGGCGAAGACGGGCCATCGGGCGCGGAGGTGCCGGAACCGGGCGCGGAGACTCCGGGGCCCGGCGGGAGACCCGGCCCGGAGCGGGAATCGGCGGGGGGCGCCGGGGCTCCGGACGGCGAAGCCGACGCGCCGGGCGCGGAGGCGGAGGCCGCGGAACCAGGACCGGCCGCGGGACCAGGACCGGCGGTAGGGCCGGAGCCGGCTGCGGAACCGGGGCCGGCGGTGAGACCAGGACCGCCCGCGGGGCCGGGACCGGCGGGAACAACGGGACCGGCGGCGGGGCCGCTCCCGGTTCCGGCAGCGGAGGGAGCCGGGCGAGGACGGACCGGGCGGGAGGTGGCCGCCAGTTCCTTGGGCGGATCGGCGTTGGGCTCGTGGGCCGGAGGCGGCGGTACGGTCTGGGCCCAGGCGGCCAGCTTGTCCTTCTCATGAAGAAGGTTACGGATGTCGCCTTCGGCGTACTCGAACTCCGGAGACCAGAACAGCGCGTCGAAGGGGCAGACCTCGATGCAGATCCCGCAGTACATGCACAGGGAGAAGTCGATCGCGAAACGGTCGAGCATGTTGCGGGCCCGGGGACGACCGCCTTCCGGGGCGGGGAGGGTCTCCTTGTGGGAGTCGATGTAGATGCACCAGTCGGGGCACTCGCGGGCACAGAGCATGCACACCGTGCAGTTCTCCTCGACCAGCGCGATCACCCCCCTGCTCCTCGGGGGCAACTCCGGCCGGACTTCGGGATACTGCTGGGTCACCGACCTGTTCAGCATGTGGCGAAGGGTGACGGAAAGTCCCTTCGCCAGTCCCACTCCTGGTATCCGTGCCACAACTCAACATCATGGCGCACAGCGGGGCGCTCGGGAATGCGTGGGCCCCGGAGACCGTCGCGGCGAGAGGTATCAACCGGAGAACCGGGTTATCCACAGAAGTTATCCACAGACTGTGTGTTCGATAACCGCTCTCCAACCACAGGCTCGCCATCGAAGCGACTGCGGACCTTCTGAAAAAATCGTATTGTTCGCCACATGTCCCACCAGTACGGGCCGGCTTGGCAGTCGCAACCACCGGCGCGATCCAACACGGCGTGGAGCGTCGTGTGGGCGCTGGTACCCCTGCTGACCTGCGGCATCGGGACGCCGTTCGTGATCGGCCATGCCGCGCGCCGGCTGCGGAGCCCGTTGCTGGCCGTCGCCGCCGTCTTCTACGGGCTCGGCATCGGTATTTTCATGGTCATCGCGGGAACCTATGGAGATTCCAACGACATCCCGGTCGTGCTGGACTCCATCGGGACGATCGGCCTGCTGGGCAGCTGGATCGGCGGGCTGGGTCACGCACTGATCCTCAGAGGATCGGTTTTCCGGCGGTGGCCGTCCCGGGAATTCCGTCCGGGACCGTCTCAGGGGTCTCAGGGGTCTCAGGGGTACGGCCACGTGCAGGACCCGCCCCGAGTGCCGGGATACCAGACGGGTCCCACCGCGACCTCGGCCGGGTACCCGCCCGCGCAATGGCCACAGTCACACCACCAGGAGCCTCCGCACCACGGCGGGTACCAGCGGCCGCCACAGCCCCGCCATGACGACCGGCCGCCGCAGTACGCGCCCCAGTACGCCCAGGGCCGCTTCGCGCAGGGCCAGCCCACCCACACCTCACAGAATCCCCACGCCCCCTTCGCGCAGAGTCTGCCCGCCTACACCTCACAGAGCCAGAAGGCCCCGGCCCCGCTGGGCTGGCTCGGGCCGTACCGGCTGATCGGCAACCTGGGGAAGGGCGGCCAGGGAACGGTTCACCTCGCGCTCAACCCGCAGGGGCAGAAGGTCGCGATCAAGGTGCTGCACGAGCACTTCAACGGCAACCAGGTGGTCAGGGAGCGGTTCCTGCGGGAGGTCGAGGCGACCCGCAGGGTGGCGACGTTCTCCACGGCACGGGTACTCGACGTGAACATCAACGAGGACCAGGCGTACGTCGTCAGCGAGTACGTGGAGGGCGACTCCCTGGAGCAGCTGGTCCGCGACAGAGGTCCGCGCGACGGGGACGGCCTGACCAGGCTGGCCCTGGCCACGGCGGGCGCGCTGGCCGCGATCCACCGGGCCGGCGTGGTGCATCGGGATTTCAAACCGGCCAACGTGCTGATCGGCGCCGACGGCCCCCGCGTGATCGACTTCGGCATCGCCCGAGCCCTCGACCAGGTCACCGCGACATCGGGCAACATCATGGGCACCCCCGCTTACATGTCGCCCGAGCAGCTCTCCGGCGGGGCGATCGGCCCGGAGACCGACGTGTTCAGCTGGGCCGCGACCATGATCTTCGCCGCCTCGGGAAAGGTGGCCTTCGGGGAGGACACCATCCCCGCGATCCTGAACCGGGTGATCAACCACCAGCCGGACCTGGCGGCCCTGCCCCAGTCACTGCGCCCGCTGGCCGCCGCCTGCCTGGACAAGCAGCCGGGAAACCGGCCCACGGCCGCCGACATCATGCTGCGAATCGTGCAGTAGGGAACCAGGACCACCGGCACTCGCGCGAAAAGCCGATATGAAGAGCCGGCGCGCAGAACCGACATGGAAAGCCGGCGCGGAAATCGGCACCCGAAAACCGGTGCCTCGCCAACCGATGCCTCGCCAACCGGTGCCTCGAAAACCGGTGCCGGGAAGGCTTGAGCAGCCGGCGCCAGAAGGCCACGCGGAGGAGACGTGACGGCGCGGGCGAAGCCCGGCTAGGGAACCGCGTCCTTCGCCCGCGCCGTCAGCTCCAGGTACTCGTCGCGGGTCAGCGCGCGGACCTCGAACCCAAGGCCGTTCCCGGTGGCGAAGCGCTCGACGTCCTCGGCGTCCCAGTGTCCCGGCAGGTGGAACAACTCCCCGCCCACCATCAGGCCGGTCACCCCGGACTCCGCCGAGTACAGCAGCAGCTCGGACGCGTCCAGCTCGCGGGTCCTGCGCGCGGTCTCCAGCAGCAGGCGGCCGTGGACGACCACCAGGCGGCAGTGCGGCTGGCCCTCGCGCCTGAGCACGCGTCCCTCGGCGGTCTGGTTGCGGGACCTGCGGCGGCCGACCCCGACCACGACGACGGCCCCGGCGACCGTCAGCGCGGCCAGCACCAGGGCGGCGATCCCGAGCGGGCCCATCCCCCGGGTGACGTCGGCGCGGGTCTCGGTCAGGTTGAGGAGCACGAGCGCCACGAAGACCGCACCATAGGCGAGCACCGCCCACATGAGCACGTACAGCAGCTGCTCTCGCCACCACACCTTCGGCGAGCTCAGAGGCGGTCTGAGGCTTCTCGCGCCGGGCACGCGCAGGCGTGGCAGGGGCGCGGGCGCCCGGCGCCAGGTCACCGCGCGCCATCTCGGCGACCTCCGGGCGAGGGCGACCCTGGCTTGCTGCGGCGTGTCGAACGCCCGGAACTCGAACTCCAGCCCGTTGTCCGCGGCGAACGCCTTCACCGCCTTCTTCGACCGGGACCCCGGAGCCTCCAGCATGACCAGGCCGGACTCGTCGAGCACCGCCAGGCCGTATCTCGTCCTCCCCCTGCCGGGATAACCGAAGATCAGCAGCGTGCTCACCCGGCCCTCCCCGGCGAGCGGCAGCCGCACCGCCGGATGTTCCGGCACATCGACGACCAGTTCATCCTTTTCCACGGCAAGCGCGAGGGTCATGCGTTCCGTCCTTGGCAGGTGGTGTCACAGAGTGTATTTACTCCCTGCCCTGCGTGGGCACTTCGAACGTCAGATCGTTCGGTACGACGGTCCGGGCGGTACGCGGAACGACCGGAAAGGAGAAGATCATCCCGCGGCGACCCTGACGATTCCCGTCAGCGCCAGCTGGACCAGGGCCAGCGGTACCAGGACGACCCAGGCGAGCCGCTGCAGCTGGTCCTCGCGCAGGCGGGGATAGCTCACCCGGAGCCAGATGATCACGAAGACCAGCAGGAACACCTTGAGGAGCATCCACACCGGCCCTGGCAGGAACGGGCCGTGCCAGCCGCCGAGGAAGAGCACGCTGGTGAGCGCGGAGATCACGATGATCCCGGCGTACTCGGCCAGCATGAACAGGGCGAACCTCATGCCGGTGTACTCGGTCATCGGCCCCATGATGATCTCGGAGTCGGCGATCGGCATGTCGAACGGCGGGCGGCGGAGCTCGGCGAGCCCGGCGACGAAGAAGACCACGCCGCCGATCGCCTGCCAGGGCAGCCACCACCACTGCCAGGCCTCCACGATGCCCGGCAGGGAGAGCGTGCCCGCCGCCATCGCGACGCTGGAGGCCGCGAGGACCAGCGGCAGCTCGTACGACATGAGCTGGGCGGCCGAGCGCATCCCGCCCAGGACGGAGTACTTGTTGCCCGAGGACCACCCGGCCATGATCGAGCCGAGCACGCCGACCCCCATCACGGCGAGGACGAAGAACAGTCCGGCGTCCAGGTCGACCCCGACCAGCCCGGGTCCGACCGGGATGACGACCATCACCAGGAGGTAGGGGACCAGCGCCACGCCGGGGGCCAGGCTGAAGACCCGGCGGTCGGCGGCGGTCGGGATCACCTGCTCCTTCTGCATGAACTTGACCCCGTCGGCGATCAACTGGGCCCAGCCGTGGAAGCCTCCGGCGTACATGGGACCGAGGCGCGACTGCATGTGCGCCATGACCTTGTGCTCCATCTGCCCGGCGACCAGTGGCAGCACCAGGAAGATCGCGACGATCACGACAAGCCGTACCGCGACGTCGAGCACCTCGGCGATCACGGGCACCTCCGGTCCTTCTGGGGAGACCCCCGGCCATCACCGACAGCGCGGGCGTCACAGGCATCGCGGCTGGACGGCCGCCGGGGAGTCTCAGGCGTCACGTTCGCGCCCCCAGTCGGCGGGCACCCCCGGCGGGAGCGTCTTGCGGCGGCTCGGCGAACCGTGGCCGGACTCTCCGGGCTCCTTGGCCCCCGGCCAGGCCTTGGCGACCCGGGCGGCGAGCACGAAGTCCTTGCGCAGCGGGAAACCCTCGAAGCCCTCGGGAAGCAGCAGCGGCACCAGGTTCGGGTGGCCCTCGAAGACGACGCCGAACATCTCGAAGGTCTCGCGCTCGTGCCAGTCGGCTCCGCGGAAGACACCGACCGCGCTGGGCAGCCGGGGGTCGGCGCGCGGGATCCGGGTGCGCAGCAGCAGGTGGGTGTGCGCGACGGGGGCGAAGAGGTGGGCGACGACCGCGAACGCCTCCGGCGGCTCGTCCACCGCGGTCAGCCAGTCGAAGAACTCGTAGCCCCCGGCCCTGGCGGACTGCAGCAGGTCGATCCAGCCACCGGGATCCACGTCGACCGTGGTCTGGCCGAAGGACTCCGACACCCGGGCGCCCTCGCCGTACACGAAACCGGGCGCGGAACCGGACGTGGAACCGTCCCCAGGACCGAGCGCGGAACCGTCCTCAGGACCGAGCGCGGGTCCGGGCGCGGAACCGGAGGCGGGTTCGGGCGTGGAACCGGACGTGGGTTCTGGCAATTCAGGCATAGCGGTCACCCAGGTTCTCCGCTGCGATCTTCTCCTGGAGCATCATGATGCCGTGGAGCAGCGCCTCGGGGCGAGGGGGGCAGCCGGGGACGTAGACGTCGACCGGGATGATCTGGTCGACCCCCTTGGTCACGCAGTAGGAGTCCCAGTACGGGCCGCCGGAGTTGGAGCAGGCGCCGAAGGAGATCACGTACTTCGGGTCGGGCATCTGCTCGTAGAGCCGCTTGACCGCGGGCGCCATCTTGTCGGTCACCGTGCCTGAGACGATCATCAGATCCGCCTGCCGGGGACCGTTGGCGAACGGGATGACCCCGAACCTTATGAAGTCGTGCCTGCTCATCGAGGTCGCGATGAACTCGATCGCGCAGCAGGCCAGGCCGAAGTTGAACGCCCACAGCGAGTAACGGCGCCCCCAGTTCAGGATGAAGCGCATGGGTTTGGGAGCCAGACGCGAGACTGGCCCCACGGTGGGCATCGGGAGATCCGCCATGGCACGCATTCTCCTTCAGAGTCGGTGCTCGCGCTCGCCCGGCCCTTCGACTTTCCAGGTCCGGCCTGTCGAGCTCCCAGGCCGGGCCTTCGAGCTCTCAGGTCCAGGTGAGCGCGCGCTTGCGCCAGGCGTAGAGGATGCCGAGCGCGATGAAGCCGAGGAAGACGAACATCTCGACCAGGGTGGTCGTCCCGAAGCCCGGCGCGGCGAAGACCGTCGCCCAGGGGAACAGGAAGACCGCGTCCACCGCGAAGACCACGTACAGGTAGGTGAACACGTAGTAGCGGATCTGGGACTGGGCCCAGCCGTCGCCGACCGGGTCGACGCCGCACTCGTAGGTGAGCAGCTTCTCCGGGGTGGGGCGACTCGGCCGGAGCCCCCGGTTGACGAGCAGCGCCCCGGCGACGATGAGCAAGCCGATCGCGAACAGCGCGAGGACCACCACATAAGAGCCGAAATATCCGCTCATGGCCTCTCCTCCTCGGGGCCGCCGCCGGAACGCTCCGGGACGCCGCGCAACGCTCCGGGACCTGCCGTACGGGGCTCTCCGCCCTACCTATAGCAGTATCCGCGCTTCCCGTCACGCAGGGAAACCGGAGACCGCGAAACGCTAAAGCCTCCGTCCACTTAACATCAAGACGGGGTAAATGCCCCATAAACCCCTATAACGTTAGTTTATGGTTAAACTGCGATTCGGCGGAGGAATCGCGTTGATGGCCGCAATGCTGGCCGGTTGCGGTGTAGCCACCGCCTCCCCCCACGCGAATTCCCCCATCCCCTCTGAACCAACGCTGATCAATTACGTCGATCCCTCCATGGTCCAGGGCCTGAGCACGAGAAGCCTGAACACGGGAGAGGCCAGGGGCCGGCGCGTGCACGCCACCTACCCGGCCATCGCCGACGCCCCCCGGCTCACCGAGAAGCTCCGCAAGACGGTGACCGGGAGCCTCAACCGGTTCACCTGGCACGACGTCCCCGCGAACGCCCTGCCCAACCCCGAGTTCAACGTGGACTGGCAGCTCGCCGCCGCGTCCCCCGAGGTCCTGGGGGTGCGGCTGCGCATCGGCCAGTCCATGGGCTCCGGCTGGAGCGAGTCGCGGACCACCGTCTGGTACGACCGGGCGAGCCGGCGCGCCCTGGACTCCCCGGGCCTGCTCAGGGACGTCGCTGCGCTGACCACGCTGGCCGGGATCGTCAGGGGCGAACTGGCGCTGCGGGGACCGCTGGTGAACCCCAACGCGCTCAGACCGGAACCCTCGATGTTCGACTCCATCGGTTTCAACCCGCGTGGCGACCTCGTCGTGGAGTTCGACGACAAGCAGGTGGGGCTGGGCGTCGCCGGCCGGGTGGCGGTCGCCGTGCCGTCCGCGACCGCGGCGCCACTGCTGTCGGCGACCGGGCTGCGGGCGCAGCGGGCCTCCGTGAGGACCGCGACCCTCACCTCGCAGGAGGACATGCTCGCGGCGAGCATGGACAAGCCCGCGGCGCGCAGTTCCATGGCGGGCACCGTGGACTGCGCGAAGGCCAGGTGCGTGGCGCTGACCTACGAGGACGGGCCGGGTCCCGAGACCGGGCGGCTGCTCGACATCCTCGGCGCGTACAAGGCGAGGGCGACCTTCTTCAGCCTCGGCTCCAACGCCTCCGCGCGTCCCGAGCTGCTGCGGCGCATGCGTGACGAGGGACACCTGGTGGCCAACCACACCTGGTCCCACCGCGACCTCAGCGCGCTGCCCTCCGCCGTCCTCGCCGACCAGCTCACCCGCGCGCAGCACGCGATCACCCAGGCGATCGGCCAGGTGCCCACGCTGATGCGCCCGCCGTACGGCGTGACCGACGAGCAGGTGGCCTCCGTCTCGCGCCGGCTGGGCCTGTCCGTGGTGCGCTGGAGCGTGGACGCCGAGGACAAGCGCGACTCCGACCCCCGCGCGATCGCCCGCAGGACCGTCGCGCAGGTCAGGCCCGGATCGATCGTCCTCATGCGCGACTTCCACCACGCCACCGTCGACGCGGCCCCCGCGATCTTGCGTGAGCTCACCGCAAAGGGTTATACCTTTGTCACTGTCCCGGAGCTGTACGGCCCGCGAGCGATGGAGCCGGGCCGGACCTACGACTCCGGGACCATGCCCGATGTGCTGGAAAAGCAATCCATGTCATAACCTGAGGCTATGGGGCCATAGCCGGAGGCTATGAGAGCCTCTTCGCGACGGGACATATAGTTGGGCATCGTGATCCCAACTGTCCTCTTCGGCCGCCTGCACGTTGACCTGTGTCGGCTCGCGGCCGGGCTGTGTCGGGCCGACCGTCTGCGATCGTGACTCCCCCGTAGGCCGTACGACGGCCGCGGCGCGCGATGTCCGCGCCCAGCTTCGACTCAGTTTCGACTCAGCGGCCGTCAAGGATATGCGACAAAGGTCACTTTCCTTCGCCGAGTGGAACGCGAAAAGACTACGCGTGACCCCGAGGATCTAGCATGGAAAAAAGAATGTGCCACGAGCAACGGCGCCCTGTCGCGTCGAGGAGGACTGAGCTGTGACCAAGCAGGTTCAGCAACTCGACCGCGTGATCATCCGGTTCGCCGGCGACTCCGGCGACGGCATGCAGCTGACCGGTGACCGCTTCACGGCCGGAACCGCGGAGTTCGGCAACGACCTGTCGACGCTTCCCAACTTCCCGGCGGAGATCCGCGCCCCCGCAGGCACCCTGCCGGGGGTGTCGAGCTTCCAGCTGCACTTCGCCGACCACGACATCCTCACGCCGGGCGACGCTCCCAACGTCCTGGTCGCGATGAACCCCGCCGCGCTGAAGGCCAACCTCTCCGACCTGCCGCGCGGCGCCGACCTCATCGTCAACACCGACGAGTTCACCAAGCGCAACCTGCAGAAGGTCGGCTACGACGGCAGCCCCATCGACGACGACTCGCTCGCCGAGTGGCGGGTCCACGCGGTGCCGCTGACCTCGCTGACGGTCAAGGCCCTCGAAGGCTTCGCGCTGTCCAAGAAGGACGCCGAGCGCTCGAAGAACATGTTCGCCCTCGGGCTGCTGAGCTGGCTCTACCACCGGCCCACCGAGGCGACGATCCAGTTCCTCGAGACCAAGTTCGCCAAGAAGCCCGACATCGCCAAGGCCAACATCGCCGCCTTCCAGGCGGGCTGGAACTACGGCGAGACCACCGAGTCCTTCTCGGTCTCGTACGAGATCAAGCCGGCCAAGCTGGCCCCCGGGGTGTACCGCAACATCTCCGGCAACCAGGCGCTCGCCTACGGCCTGATCGCCGCCTCGGTGCAGTCGAAACTGCCGCTGTTCCTCGGCTCGTACCCGATCACCCCGGCCAGCGACATCCTGCACGAGCTGTCCAGGCACAAGCGGTTCGGCATCCGCACCTTCCAGGCCGAGGACGAGATCGCGGGCGTCGGGGCGGCGCTCGGCGCCGCCTTCGGCGGGGCGCTGGGGGTCACGACGACCTCCGGGCCGGGTGTCGCGCTGAAGGCCGAGACCGTGGGCCTCGCGGTGACCACCGAGCTGCCGCTCATCATCGTCGACGTGCAGCGCGCGGGTCCCAGCACCGGCATGCCGACCAAGACCGAGCAGACCGACCTGCTGATGGCCATGTTCGGCCGCAACGGCGAGTCGCCGCTGCCGATCGTGGCGCCCTCGACCCCGTCGGACTGCTTCGACGCGGCGGTGGAGGCGGCCAGGATCGCGGTGAAGTACCGCACCCCGGTCATGCTGCTCTCCGACGGCTACCTCGCCAACGGCTCCGAGCCGTGGAAGCTGCCCGACGCCGCCGACCTGCCCGACATCTCCACCGAGTTCGCCTCGGGGCCGAACGGCGAGGACGGCACGACCTTCCTGCCGTTCAAGCGCGACCCCGAGACCCTCGCCCGCCCCTGGGCGATCCCCGGGACCGCGGGCCTGGAGCACCGGATCGGCGGCATCGAGAAGGCCGAGAACACCGGCAACATCTCCTACGACCCCAATAACCACGACCGGATGGTCCGGGTCCGGCAGGCCAAGATCGACGGGATCGCGAACGACATCCCGCCGCTGGCCGTGGACGACCCCGACGGCGACGCCCGCGTGCTGGTGCTCGGCTGGGGGTCCACGTACGGGCCGATCGCGGCGGCCGTGCGGCGCATCAGGAGGTCCGGGGGCAAGGTCGCCCAGGCTCACCTGCGGCACGTCAACCCGCTGCCCGTCAACACCGGCGAGGTCCTGCGCGCGTACGACAAGGTCCTCCTGCCGGAGATCAACCTCGGCCAGCTCGCGCTGCTGCTCCGCGCCCGCTTCCTGGTCGACATCATCAGCTACAACCGAGTGCGCGGGCTTCCGTTCAAGGCCGAGGAACTTGCCGGCGTGATCCAGGACGTGATCGACAGTGAGTAGTGCTGAGTTGCCCGTGGTCTCCACCCCCGGAAGGGGCGGGGCGCTTTCGCTGGTCCCGAAGTCCGAGGTCAAGCTCGGGATGAAGGACTTCAAGTCCGACCAGGAGGTCCGCTGGTGCCCCGGGTGCGGTGACTACGCCATCCTGGCCGCGGTCCAGTCGTTCGTGCCGGAGCTCGGGCTCAAGCGCGAGAACATGGTGTTCGTCTCGGGCATCGGCTGCTCCTCCCGGTTCCCGTACTACATGGACACCTACGGGTTCCACTCCATCCACGGCCGCGCCCCGGCGATCGCGACCGGCCTCGCCGCCTCGCGTCCCGACCTGTCGGTGTGGGTGATCACCGGTGACGGCGACGCGCTGTCCATCGGCGGCAACCACCTCATCCACGCGCTGCGCCGCAACGTCAACCTGAACATCCTGCTGTTCAACAACAGGATCTACGGCCTGACCAAGGGCCAGTACTCCCCGACCTCCGAGATCGGCAAGATCACGAAGTCGACCCCGATGGGCTCGCTGGACAAGCCGTTCAACCCGATCTCGCTGGCCATCGGGGCCGAGGCCTCCTTCGTGGCCAGGACCATCGACTCCGACCGCAAGCACCTGCAGTCGGTGCTGCGCGAGGCCGCCGAGCACCGGGGCACCTCCCTGGTCGAGATCTACCAGAACTGCAACATCTTCAACGACAACGCCTTCGAGCCGCTGAAGGACCCGGAGCAGCGCGACGACATCACGCTGCGTCTGGAGCACGGTCAGCCCATCGCCTCGGCCTCCAAGGCCGTGCGCAGGGCGGCCGACGGCGGCATCGAGGTCGTCCCGAGGTCGGCGGTGAGCGAGGACGAGATCCTCGTGCACGACGCCCACCGCGCCGACCCGTCGCTGGCCTTCGCGCTCTCCCGGCTGGACGAGCCCGCCTTCGAGCACGTCCCGATCGGCGTCTTCCGCAACGTCGACCGCCCCTCCTACGACGAGCTCATGGCCGAGCAGCTCCAGGAGGCCGTCGGCGAGCGGGGGCCGGGCGACCTGAACGACCTGCTGCTCGGCGGGGACACCTGGCGCATCGGCTGATCGGAACAACCGCACGACACCACACGGTAAGGCCCGCTCTTCGGAGCGGGCCTTACCGCTTATCTGCTAAAAATCCCCCCGAACCAGGAGAAAGCACATGGCCGACCCGGTAGCGGAAGACCACTGGCGGGCGAGGCCCGTACTGGTGACGGGGGCCGGTGGCTTCATCGGGGCCCACCTGGTGCGGCGGCTGATCGCGCTGGGCGCGCGGGTGCACGCGGTCAGCCGCCGGTCCAGGGAGAGCTCGGACGGCGAGACGTGGCACGTCGCGGACGTCGCCGACGCGGGCACGGTCGAGTGGCTCATCGGCTCGACCCGCCCGGCCGTCGTGTTCCACCTGGCCAGCGAGGTCGCCGGGGCGAGGGATCCGCGGCTCGTGCTGCCGATGCTGCACAGCAACCTCACCGGCGTGGTCAACCTGCTGACGGCGGTCGCCGCGGTCCCCGAGACCAGGGTGGTGCTGGCGGGCTCGCTGGAGGAGCTCCGGCCGGAGGAGGGCGACCGGGCGCCGTCCTCGCCGTACGCGGCGTCCAAGTGGGCCGCCGACGGCTACGCGCGGATGTTCCACCACCTGTGGGGCGTCCAGGTGAGCAACCTGCGGATCGGCATGGTCTACGGGCCCGGCCGCCAGGACACCCGCAAGCTGGTCCCCTACGTGGCGCTGTCGCTGCTGCGCGGGCGGACACCCGAGCTCGGCAGCGGAACGCGCCACCTCGACTGGGTGTACGTCGACGACGTGGTCGACGCCTTCCTCGCGGCGGCCGGGACCCCGGAGGCGGCGGGCCGCGCCTTCGACATCGGCACGGGAACGGGCACCTCCATCCGCGACACCGCGGAACTGCTCTCCGAGATCGTCGGCGGCCGGGTCCGTCCCCGCTACGGCGTCATCGCCGACAGGGCGCTGGACAGCGCCAGGATCGCCGACCTGACCGCCGCCACCGAGATCCTCGACTGGCGGCCCACCCTCGGGCTTGAGGAGGGACTGCGCCGGACCGTCGACTGGTTCGCCCGCGGGAACGGCTGACGGCGGCGACGTTTCGCACCCGTCGCGGGTGCCCGCGACCTCGGCCCGTGTCCGGCACGTGAGGTCCGGCACGTGAGGATGGAGGGCCTCAGTACTCAAGGACGCCATGGGCGGTCGCGATGTGACTGGACGTGTTCGGCCGGACCCCGGTGATGCGCTCGGCCAGCCGCCGCGCCGCGGCGAGCCCGCCCTCCGCGTTGCCGTGGACCAGGCCGAGCTCGATCCGGTCGGCCAGGTAGTCCGCCTGGGCGTTGTCCGTCTCATGGGGGATCAGCGGATCGAAGGACAGGATCTTGCGACCATCCGCGTAGTGGACGAAGTCCGCGACACTGTTCACGTTGACGAAGACGCTCGCCGTGACCGTGTCCGCCGACAGGGGCCGCAACACCTCGTCCAGCGTGCCGACGAAGCCGTTCCACTCGCTCAGGATGGTGCCGCCCTCGGCCGGATGGGCGCAGATGAGACCCTCCTCGATCTCGCCCTCCTCGTCGCCGCCGTTGAACACCTCGATCCCGATGCGGGCCAACGCCTCGTGCGGGGTGAGGCCGCGGACGTGCGTCGCGCAGAACGAGGTGTCGTCAAGCCAGCTGTAGACCACGGAAATCCTGCTCTCCACGGGACCAGATCGGGGGAAGTCTGGCATGCGGGCCCGACAGAAGTCGCATCCGGGGCAAGAGGCAGGAAGAGCCGTAGGCTCGCCACCACACCGGAACAAAGGAAAACTCGCGATACACACGCAGGTCCGGGCCGGAAACCGAACGAGCCGACAGCGCCCGTCGCGAGCCGCGCGGAAGCATCATGGAGACAGCGATTGAACGCCACTGACGAGTAATGGCCGTGGGGGTTCATGATGCTCCACCGATATCGCCGATCGTCATTCTCCGGGTCGGCGCCCGGATTTTCCGTCGGACGGTTGATCGTGGTCACGCTCGGCCTGGGCGTGATCGTGGTGGCACTCGTCGCCGCCGCCGACCCGTACCGGCAGACCCGTGAGTTCCACGAGGTCGTGACATGCGAGCGGACGACCGACGACTGCTTCGTCAGGGAGCCGGCTTCCGTCGTCGGCCGACGCACCTACACCACGACGCACACCGACTCCGAGGGCCACACGACCACGACCACGCACTACGAGGTCACCTGGCAGCGGGCCGAAGGTGCCCGGCAGGCTCGTGAGGTGTCATGGAGCCTCTACGAGAAGGCGCGGGAGGGCCAGCCGGTCACGCTGCGGTCCTGGCACGAGGAGGTCGTCGGTGCGGAGGTGGCCGGCAGGACGCAGTGGTTCCTGCCGGAGGTGGGCGGGACGCTCGGCCACTGGCTGCGCCTGGCCTTCCTCGGCCTCGGAGTCCTGCTGTGGGGACTGCTGTTCGGCTGGTGGGACGGGTTCTTCATGCTCTTCTGGCGCACCTTCGTCTGGGTGTTCATGAGCATCGTGCCGGTGGAGGTCGCGACGCGGGCCCTCGCCTACGGCCTGAACACCGGAGGGGCTCTCGTCATGGACATCGTCGTGTGCGCCTTCTTCGTCGGTATTCCCGCCTGGATGCTGTTCGGCTCACTTGAGGACTGGTGAGTTGTTCGGCTCACTTGAGGACTGGTGAGCGGGCGTGAGCCGGGCGGCCCCGCTTCCAGGCGGTGGCTGGTGCTCGCGCGGTGACGCGCCGGTGACCCGCTTGAACGCGTGGCCGGGCGGCCAGGAGGCGGCCCTCGGCCAGGTCGATCGGCTCCGGCACGCCGCCGACGCCGAGCCCGCGCTCAGCTGGCGCGAGTCCCGGAAGCGAGGAAGATCGGAACGGCAACGAACAGCCGGTCGTCGCGTGCCCTGGCGGCCTGGTCGTCGAGCCAGGCGCCTTCTCCCAGGGTGGCGAGCACCGGCAGGCACGCGGCGTCTGTCCACACGATCGTGTGGACCTCGACGATGACATCGACGAACCCGTTGTCCAGCAGGAGGTTGCGATACCGGCGGGCGACCCGCGGGTTCGGCATACCGTCCGCGCGAGCGTGGACGAGCGTGCGGGTGAGGCCGGGATCGTCGGAGTCGATCACGAATGTGTCCCAGTCCTGGCCGACGAGCACCGCGCGGCCGTTCACGACCAGGACCCGGCGGGCCTCGGCGACCGCTCGCTCGGGCTCGGCGAGGACGTGCAGGACCTTGTCGGCGCGGAAGCCGGTGACCGAGCCGTCGTCGAGAGGCAGCTCGGTGGCGTCGGCGACATGGAACTCGCCGGCGGGCCAGCGCCCGGTGGCTGTCTCGATCATGGCGGAGTCCAGGTCCACACCGATGGCCCTCACTCCGCGGGCGGCCAGCTCCCCGACGGCGCGCCCGCTCCCGCAGCCGACGTCGACGACGGTGTCGCCCAGCGCCTGGTACGAGTGTTCCCGCAGGTTGCGTGCTTGGGGTAGATCGTCAAAGGCATCAAGCATGGTAAGTAACGTGGACATGGCCGTCATTGTGCGACTTAATGTCGACATGAAGTCAATCGGTGAGGTGGCGGCTCAGTTCGGGGTGCCGACACACGTGCTGCGTCACTGGGAGGCGGAAGGACTGGTGACACCGGCCCGCGCGGGCGACCGCCGCCGCTACACCGACGCGGACCTGTACCGGGTGGCGGCGATCCTGATCTCGAAGGAGGCGGGCTTCGGGCTCGCGGACATCCGGACGATGCTCGCCGCCCCGTCCGCACCGGCCCGCCACGAGGTGATGGCCCGCCACCGCGAGAGGCTGCTGGCACGGATCGCCCGAGCGCGGGCCGCGCTCGACATGCTGGAGGGCGGCCTGGAATGCCCGCACGACGACATCATGACGTGCTCGCATTTCCAGGGTCTTCTGGCCGACCGGTTGCGGCCGTCTTCCGTGGCGGTCGCGGATCGCCGCAGCGCGAATCCGATCCGTGGCGACCGCGGATCGCCGTAGCGCGGATCGAACGCGGCCGGACACGTCTGCCCCTGAAAGCGACGCGGGCGGCTCGCTCGGCTTTCCCGGCCGCGGCGGACGCCTCACGGGCCAAGGGCGAAGTCCGGGCGCATCGTCTCCTTTATGCCGACAGCGCGGCCTTGGTGATTCACCGGCAACCGAGCGTGTCCGACAGTGGCCAGTCATCGCCCCCGAAAACCCCGGCACCGTCTCTGGCCCGGGAAGGTGGAAGCCCCTCGCCCCCACGGACGCGCCATGGTCGGCGAGCCGGAAGTAGGGTTCATGGATGCTGCTGACGGTCCTTGGCGGATGCGGTGCGTGGCCGGGGGCGGGCCAGGCCTGCAGTGGTTATCTCGTGGAGCACGGCGGGTTCAGGCTGCTCGTCGACCCCGGGTACGCGACGGTGCCGCGACTGCTGGAACGGGTCACCGCTGATCAGGTCGACGCGGTGTTCGTCAGTCACGGACATCCCGATCACTGCGCCGATCTGAACCCGCTGTTGCGGGCACGCGCGTTCCGTGACGATCCGCCGGCTCCCTTGCCGGTGTACTCACTGCCCGGCGCCCTGGACGCGGTGCTCGCGCTGGACCGCCCGGGAATGCTGACCGATGCCCATGTCCTGCGCGAGTTCACCGCCGGCGACCGGATCGACATCGGCCCGTTCCGTGCGCGGACCCGCCTGCTGCCGCACTCGGTGCCCAATGCCGGCGTACGGCTGACGGCGGGCGAGCGGGTGCTCGCGTACACCGGTGACACCGGCCCGAGCCCCGAGACGGTGGAGCTGGCGCGCGGCGCCGACCTGTTCCTGGCCGAGGCCAGCTATGCGGACCTGGTCCCGGAGGAATCGCGGCGCAACCTGTCGAGTGCCCGCCAGGCAGGCCGGCAGGCCGAGGAAGCCGGCGCCCGGCACCTGGTGCTGACCCACCTGCTGCCGGGGACGGACGCCGCCGCCGCGCGAGCCGCCGCCGGGGCCGAATACGACGGCGAGATCGGCATCGCCACCTCCGGCCTCACCATCGACCTCCCCTGAGCAAGGCCTCCTCGGGCTTCGAACGCCTCGCGTCGTTCTCCGGCATGCGGCGCACTTCGATGGCACCGATCATCACCTTCGGGACAGTCCATACCCACAAACAGTCACGAACGGACGAGCTGGAAGAAGTAGAGTAGGCGGCTTGCTCCTCTGGTCAGGAAAGCGCCTCCTTGCTGCTGTCTTAATGCCAGGGTTAAGCTCCGGACGGAGCTGGACGGCAGGCCGTGCTGGTGCCGAGGTCGCCGACTGGTACGACCAGTTGTGCCAGGACGACTGGGGCAGCGCTGATCAGGTCGAAAACGCCATAGACATGCTGGCGCAGGTCGGGCCGACACTTGGTCGACCGCTGGTGGATCGCATCAAAGGAGCCGACAATCACCATCTGAAAGAGTTGCGACCTGGTTCGTCAAAAGGAAGTGAGATCCGCATTCTGTTCGCATTCGACCCGGTCCGCCGGGCAGTACTGCTGGTCGCGGGCGACAAGGCCGGCAACTGGGACCATTGGTATGACACAAATATCCCGATGGCGGAGAAACGGTACGCCGAACACATAGCGGAGCTGGCTAGCAGGGAGTACGAATGAGCGCGGTCAACTGGGACGAGGTGAAGCAGCGGGAGCGGGAGCGGCGCCAGGCTGCGGGACTGCCCGTGCAATCGGATGCCGAGAAGTCCGCCGCGATGGAGCAGCTCGCCGCGGAGATCAGGGCGTACAAGCTCGCGGAGATCAGGCGGGAGCAGGATCTGACCCAGCGCGACGTTGCCACCACCATGGGGATCTCCGGCCCGAGAGTCTCGGCCATCGAGCACGGCGAGGTCGACCGTGTCGAGGTGGCGACCCTGCGCTCCTACGTGGAGGCTCTCGGCGGGCGGTTGCGCGTGGTGGCCGACTTCGGCGACGTCGAATACACCGTGGCATAGCCCGTACGACCTCAGAAGCCCTCGGCCACCTGGTCGAGGGCTTCCTTGTCCCTGGGAGCGGAGTCAGAAGTCGAACTCGCCCTTCTTGGCGCCGTCGACGAAGGCGTCCCACACACTCGCGCTCACCACGAAGGGCGCCTGGTCGGGAGCCTCGGTGTCGCGCAGGCCCACCCGGCCGCCGGACAACGGGGCGACCTCCAGGCAGTTTCCCTGGTTGGATCCGCTCTTGGTGGCCTTGCGCCAGGCCGCGGTCTTGAGTTCGTCGCTCAGATCCACAGTTTCTCCGCCTTTCTGATCAACCCGATGGACGCGCGCTGGGGCTGCGCCTCCGCGCGCAGGGCGTCGTATCTGGCGTGGATGGCTTCCACATCTTCCGGACGACTCGACACATATCCATTGGTTGCGGATTCGATGTACACCATATCCGGGTTTCCCGGAAGCTGAGCGATCACGAAACCGCCGAGGATTCCCGTCGTCACTCCCAGCTCCATGGGAACGATCTGGATGCCGATTCGCGGGGACTCTATCGCCTGCGCGAGGCGTTCGAGTTGTCGGCGCATGACGTCCCTGCCGCCGATCGGGCGGTACAGAATGCCCTCGTCGATCACCGCGCGAAACAGAGGCGGGTCGGCGCGATCAAAGATCGCCTGACGTTCCATCCGGGCGGCGATGGCTTTTTCCGTCTGCTCGTCGGTTATGCCGGGCTCTCCACGGATAACCGCCCGCGCGTATTCCTCGATCTGGAGGAGGCCAGGTATGACGAGCGGCTCCCAGGTGTGCAGCGTGTGCGCCGCCGGCTCGATGTCGAGCCAGCTCCGGAACCACCAGGGGCTCGCGGCATGGGTGATGTGTGCCCAGAACTGAACAAGCTCCCCGTTCGCCCTCAGGGCGTCGTCGCAGCGTTGTGCCAGGTTGCGGCTGGGTGTGCGCTCGCCCCTCTCGACGAAGCTCAGCAGACTCCTGCTGAACTGGGTCACCTCGGCCAGCTCATCCTGAGTCATTTTTGCCTTTTTTCGGCATTTACGGAGTTCCGCGCCGAAGAGAGCCAGGTTGCTCATTGTCGGGTCGAGCTCGGAGTTCGTGAACATTGCGACTCCATCCAGCGATGGATTCCACACCGCGACACAAATGACACAGCTTTTTCACAAACTGTCGCACTGATGTGCCACATGTTTCACTACTCAAAGTAGCTATCCGGGGGCACTCTGTGAAGTGGTCCGGGGCGGCAGAAACGCTACCGGAGTGGCCCTTTCACGCGTATGAGGAGCCCTCTTCTCGGGCCATCGAGAAACACCGCTTATGTCCGGATAAGGGGGCGAAAAGTGTCTGTCGATTCATTGGAGAAGGAGATATCGGTCGTGCTTCACGCCTCTGCCGGACACACACCTGTCACCGCTGAGTAAGTCCTGCGGAGTCGCCTCCTCGCAAGGCGAACCCACCAAACCAGACGGGGCCTGCCACGGCGCGGCACGCCATGACAAGCCCCTCGACCGGACTCTGGAGGTCCGACCTGATGCGTAACCCTAGAGGAAACCCCAGGCCGATCCGGGTGCGTTGGCACGCGAACCGGCCGCCGATGCCGCTCGGCTGCCGCTGGTGCGGCCATCCCCCGTACACCCACGAGGCCGCCAGTCTTCCGCACCGCGCGCACCACCACCGGGAGCAGCCCACCCCTGTCCAGGTCCACGCGCGGATGAGCGTTCGCCGCCGCCTCAGCCTCTCCAGCCGCCCGCCCGTCACGACGCCCCTCCGCACGATCCCCGGCCCGGCGATTCCCGGCTCTACGGTCCCCCGCCCCACAGCCTCCGTCGCTTTTCCCGTGCGGCCCGCTGAGGGCTCCCCCGGCCGGCATCGGCGGCCGGAGCAGGCCGTGGCCACGGTCGTCGTGCCGTACCGGCGTGGGCGGCCGCCGAACCCCCGTACCCCCTCCGGCAGGCACGCCCCGTACCGGCAGGGAGCGACGGCGTGAACGAACGCGCCTCCCAGCCCCGGCAGGGCGGGCGGCATCGGCGCGGAGCGGCCACCGCGCAGATCGACCACCGGTCCTGGGACCCGGCCGAACGCGCCGCCGCCGAGCGGCTCGACCAGGTCGAGCCCGCCTGGACCGTCTGGTACGGCCCCGGCACCCGGCGTTTCCACGCTGCCGCCATGTGGCCCGCTCCCGAACCTCTGATCGTGCGGGCCGGCACCGCCGGCGAGCTACGCGACCTGATGCGCGAGGCCGAGCACGGCCCACCGCCTTCCCGAGGAGAGATCATGCCCGAGATCCCGGACACCCCACCGGCCCCGGACGGCTCGCGGACTCCGGACGCCCCTCTGACCGTCTGCTGGGACCTGCCGCACGACCTGCCGATCGTCGGCAAGGCCCGCGCCATGGTGCGCGAGATCCTCGTCGACCGGGAGCTGCACCACCTCGTCGACGACGCCGTCCTGGTGGCCGGCGAGCTGCTCGCCAACGCGATCGTCCACGGCGAGCCCGTGGTCAGGCTTTCCGCGCGGGCCGGCACGGACGAGCTCCGGCTCCAGGTCACCGACCGGGGAACCGGGCAGCCCCGCCTCCTCGCCCTCGACGCCGAGGCCGTCCACGGTCGCGGCCTGGCCATCGTCCGGGCTCTCGCCCACGACCGCGGCGTCACTCCCCTCCTTGACCGTCCCGGCAAAACCGTCTGGGCCCGCTGGTGCCTACCGTCACGCGACGCCTCGCCGGCTCCGTCAACCAGGTGTCCGGGACCCGACGACGGACGTTCACGGCCTGCTCGCCGCCGCGTCGAACGGCCGCGCACGGCAGAAGACCATCGCCATCGCTGAACGTTTCATCACAGAGCCGATCTCGCACGGTGCGATCGGATGCCCGTAAGGGCAGATGAAGGCCCGCCGGGGGCGCGAGCGCGGGGAAGAGGGCCAAGGGGCGTGCCTTGACGCGGATCGGCCACATCGTATTGGCTCCGCGCACCACCACCATCTCTCGCCAGAGAAATGGTGCAGTCCGTCGGCGAACGTAATGTTAGCGCTAACAACGATCTTGGCCCCGCGTGTACACCTGGGCGGCACCCCCCGGCACGCCACCACCCGCACCAGTCCCCGACAGCGGCTGGACGAAAAGATGAGGAGCACCCATGCGCCTGCCCTGGCGAACGCGGACACCGCGTCCTTCCGCCGTCACACCGACGGCCCCGTCCCAACCTGCCGTACGCCGCGTCTTCACGATCATCGCGATCCCGATCCTGCTGGCGGCGGCCGGGCTGGTGGCCACGCAGCCCGCGCAGGCGGCCGTCGCCTGCCGGGTCGACTACGCCGTCACCTCGTCGTGGCCGGGTGGCTTCGGCGCCAGCGTCACCATCAACAACCTGGGTGACGCGGTCAACGGCTGGCGGCTGACCTGGTCCTTCGAGGGCAGCCAGCAGATCACCCAGATGTGGAACGCCACGTCCGCCCAGTCCGGTTCGACGGTGACCGCGACCAACGTCGCCTACAACGCGGCCATCCCGTCGGGGGGCAGCACCGCCTTCGGGTTCAACGGCTCGTACACCGGCGGCAACCCGTCGCCCGCCTCGTTCTCCCTGAACGGCGTGGCCTGCACCGGGAACCCCGGAACCCCCACTCCCACCCCCACGGTCACGCCGACCCCCGACCCGACGCCGACGCCCACTCCGACGCCGACCGGTACCTGCAACCTTCCGTCGACCTACCGGTGGACCTCGTCCGGCCCGCTGGCGCAGCCGAAGTCGGGCTGGGTCTCGCTCAAGGACTTCACCGTCGCCCCCTATGAGGGCAAGCAGCT
>NZ_JBFAAE010000073.1:0-42012 GCF_040639575.1 Streptosporangium sp. NPDC023825
TCAGCGGAAAGCGTCACCGGAGTCTTGGGCCGTCCCATCCGCGCCATGCAGCCCATTCTAGACTTAGCTGACGAACTTTAGACGCAGGACACTAGTGCTGTGACCGGAAACGTTTGCCGGGTTGAGCGATCACGCGGCGAGTGGAAGGGGGCGTCCGCCGAAGCGGATGCCCTTTTCGCTGCGGACGCGGGCACGTTCGCGGCGTTGGGCGGCCAGGAGGGTGGGGTGGCGGGCGTTGGCGTTGCGCCAGCGCAGGTAGGCGTGCAGGGCTCGGGTCTGCACCGTGTGGTTGGGATGGTCGGAGTTGGCGATGGTGAACTGCCGCAGTGGCCCGAAGGGCGCCTCGATCGGGTTGGCCCAGGAGGCGTAGGTCGGGGTGAAGCACAACTCGACCTTGTGGCGCCTGGCCCAGGTGCGGATGCGCCAGTTCTTGTGCGCTGACAGGTTGTCCAGGATCACGTAGATCGGAGCGCCGTCCGAGCGGCACGGATTGACCGCAACGCGGCCCAGGTGGGAGCGATGCCTTTGCGGCGCCGGTTGACGCCCCACAACGTGTCGTCGCCGACGGAGTAGCAGCCGTGGAAGTAGGTGGTCCCATGAGTGCGGTGGTAAGTGGCCAGCAGCCGGTCCGGACAGCCCTGTGGTGCCCAGCTCGTGCCGTGCGCGGGACGGATGTCCAAAGGACCGAACTCATCAAAGGCGAATGTCCCGAAGTCGCGGTCGCTCAGGTGATCGCACCCCTGCTCCGGGTGGACCACTTGCCACTCCAGCAGGCGACCGGTTACCTCCTCATGCAGATCCTCATCAACGACCTGGGCCCACCGACAGTCTTGGCACGCCGCCACGAACTCTGCGCTTATACGCCGCCCGACGTCTACGAAGGGACGATGCGCTTCCTTCGTCATGCCGCCACGCTACGTCTGCCGCGTGAAGCTCGAAAGGCAACTTTTCCGTTTCATCGATCATGAGGTAAATCTCCAGTTTGCTCCTGGTGATCGGACCGATCGTGCCTGCTCAGGACGTCGACTGCCTCAAGTAGATGAGAAAAACTGCAGGATGCCTCAAGTTGAATGAGACGGTTTCAGTGCGACCAGTAGAGCAATACTCGATAATGTGTTCTAAAATATGAGCACAAATCGGATTAGTCGATGTGCCTCAGATTGAATGAGACAAGACCGGATGAGTTATCTCATTCAATCTGAGGCACCGCAGGTCAGGGGCTTCCGGTGCCTCAGATTGAATGAGACGGGACACTACAAGCCGCGGCGCTGCGCAGGGTCTCCTTCTCCTCACGGAGAAGCTTGACCTCGCGGCGCAGTGCAAATCTGCAGCGGGATGTCAGCGAGCCGTAGCCCAGTTCTTGCGGCAGGTGCTCCCAGGCGATGCCGGTGTGCAGCACGAACAAGACGCCCTGCAGGGCCAGGCGGTCATCGAGCCGTTTGCGTCCTGGCCAGCGGGCTCGGCGCCGGTGTTTCGGCAGCAGCGGCTCGATGACCGTCCACAACTCGTCGCTGACCTCCCACGGCTTCAGCCGCGCCACCCGCTGCTCCTCTCACCGTCGCTACAGCGAGAGATCAAAGCACAGGGGGACTCATGCTGTTAGGCGCTCTTAAGGAAGCTTTCAAGATCCGAGTCGTTGGCGCATTGACCCTGTGGTGGGAACACGGTGTCAACTGCGAGCCAGCACCTGACAGCCGACCGCCGGGTCAGACCCAGGAAGGAACCGACGTGGCCTGGAGCACCCGTGAGCTCGCGGAACTCGCCGGCACCACGGTGAACACGATTCGGCACTACCACCGGCTCGGCCTGCTCGACGAGCCCGAACGCCGGGCGAACGGATACAAGCAGTACGGGGTACAGCATCTCGTCGTCCTCCTGCGCATCCGGCGTCTCGTAGAGCTGGGTGTACCCCTTTCCCGGATCGGCGCGATCACCTCGGGCGGCGCCCCCGCTCCGGAAGTGCTGCGCCAGGTCGACGCCGACCTGGCGGCCGAGGTCGAGCGTCTGCGCCGAGCCCGCTCCGACATCGCGATCATTCTGCGCGACGGGGCGCCGGCCGACGCGCCCGCCGGCTTCGAGTCGGTCGCGCCGCGGCTGACCGTGTCCGACACCTCGCTCATCCACGTCTTCAGCCAGTTCTACGACGATGACACGATGAAGGACCTGCGGCGCATGGTGGACGCCGATACGGATCCCATCAGCCACGACATCGACACCCTGCCGCCCGACGCCGACGAGGCGACCCGCCAGAACCTCGCCGAGAAGCTCGCCGCGCGGCTGGCGCAGCATCTGGTCGACCATCCCTGGCTGCGCGATCCCGCCCGGCATCTGTCGAAGAGCGAGCACGTCACGCGCCAGACGTTCATCGACGCCGTCGTCGGGCTCTACAACGCCGCCCAGGTCGATGTGCTGGGCCGGGCCGGCATCCTCGCGCAGGAGCAACTGCGCCGCGAACGGGGGCTCAACTCTCCGGCCTGAGCACCTGCGTCGCATCCCGAATCGAAAGGAAGACACCATGGCTCAGCTCGGGATCGCCACCCTGGGCGAAGACCTCCTGTTGCTCCTGTCCCAGCCGAACGCGGGGATGCGGGGCACCGGTGTCCTCGCCGGCGAGAACACGCTCTTCTACGTTCTCGGGGGTGCGGTGCTCGCCGATCTCGGCCTCGGTGGACACGTGCGAACCACCCCCGGCTGGGGCGGATCGACCCGGGTGGAGGCCGTCACGGACCGTTGATCCGGGCCCAGCGTCACGTGGAGGCCGGACTTTTCCGCACCGGCCCGCTGCGCCACGAGGAGTTCTCGATCCCGGACAGAGCGATCGACCCGCTCCTGATCGAACGTCTGACCGATCTCGCCGAACGCTGCTTCGCGCGGGACGGCCACAGCCGGTCGTCATGTGGGGCAAGACCACCGGCAACGACCGGCTGCTCCGGCACGACCTGTCGGCCGAGCTGCGCATCCGAGGTCTCGACGTCCCGCGGTTCCGGCCCAGCTCCGCCGGGGTGGACGCCGTGCTGACCGGTGGCCTGTTGCTCGCCACGGCCCGGGTGGGGCGGGCCCGGTCCGCCGGACGCACCCGCTCCTGCTGATCAACCGATGGTGTACGCGCCCGAGGGCGTGGAGCGTTCCGCTACGAGATGCGAGGGGGAAGCGCAAGAGTTTCGCCCGCCACATCGATCGCGACTTTGCCGCGCAGTGCGTACGACCGCCTGTTCTCCAGGAGTTCGTGAGCCTCGCCCATTCGGGCGAGCGGAAGAGTCGCGCCGATGACCGGCTTCACGAGACTGCGCTCGACCAGCGTGGTGAGCGCGTCCAGCTTTCCTCGGTTCTGTCGTGTGAAGACGAAGTGATAGGCGGCGTTCCTGCCCCACGCCTCGATGAGGTTCTGCGGCTGCGCGATGTCGACGATGCTGACGACGCGTCCGGAGTCGGCGAGCGTCAGCGGGCTTCGTGTGAGCGTGTCGCCACCGATCGTGTCGAAGACGACATCGACCCCCTTGCCTCGCGTCAGCTCGGCCACGGCATCGACGTAGTCCGCGGAGGTGTAGTCGATCGCCGCATCCGCTCCGAGAGAGCACACGAACTCATGGTCGCCGGCTTTCGCGGTGGTGATCACTCGTGCGCCGATCGCCTTCGCGATCTGGATCGCGATCGTGCCGACACCGCCCGTGCCCCCATGGATGAGGATCGTCTCCCCCACGGTGAGCTGAGCTCGCGTCACCAGCGCCTCCCAGACCGTTCCGCCGACGAGAGTCAGGCTCGCCGCCTCCAGGTGACTGAGGTTCTCCGGCTTGCGGGCAACGAGGCCGACGTCGGCGACATGCTGCTCGGCGTAGGAGCCGGGACCGCCGAAGATCCGGGGCGTGTAGTACACCGCATCGCCGGCACGGAACTCGGTCACGTGGGATCCGACTTCCTCGATCACTCCGGAGATGTCGTATCCGATGATCGCCGGGAGCGGCACATGATCCGCGTAGTCTCCGCGACGGATCTGATAGTCGAGCGGGTTGAGGGCGGTCGCATGGACGCGCACCCGCACCTGGCGGGGTTCGACGTGCGGTACCGAGACGTCGCGCAGCTCGAAAGCATCAGCCCCTCCGAAACGGGCGAGCACAACAGCCTTCATCAGACCAGTCATATCGGTGCTCCTCATCGTGGTTCTGGTGCGTGACGCAACGGCAAGGTCGGCATCCATCCAGTGAAAACGGTGTGGTTACCACATAGTCCAGCCGTCGGCCGGCGAACGGGGTCACCGTACCCGGTTCACGCATCGCCGGATGGCGGCCCAGGCACTTTTTTACTCACGAGTAGCCTGCTGAAATGCAGGCGTGCGTCTGGGTAACTGTCCCGCCGCGCTGGAGGCCGCGCGCAGAGCGGTCAGAACCGACGAGACGCTGTGCAGCGATCTGACGCTCCCGCCGCCGGCTCAAGGAGCTGAATCTTACCTGGACGGCCCTCCCCCACAGGCACTAGGGATTTCTACCGGCGCGAACATTTAGCCGCCTCGCTCAACAGCACCGAGCCGGTGGCCCGAGGCGGACCCCGGCGGGGAACGCACCCGATCCTCGGGGATGCCACGAACAGGGCGTTTGACTCTGTGCTGAGCACACGGTCTCTACTCGGTGGTGACGCATCTCCCCGCTCGAGGAGCCCGCTGTGAATCCCGTCGAAACGCTCGTTCAGAACTTCCGCGACCTCGTGGCCGAGGTGCCCGAACTGGTCCAGCCGTTCATCGTCATGCTGGCCGGCGCGATCCCGTTCATCGAAGGCGAGGGCGCATCGCCGATCGGAGTGGTCGGTGGGATCCATCCCGTGGTGGCCGCGGTTGCCGCAGCCGCGGGCAACTTCCTCTGCGTACTCGTCGTCGTGCTGATCAGCTCGCGGGCCCGCGCCGCCGCGGTCGCTCACGGACACCGGCCGAGCAGCCGCGAGGAGCGCCCCGAGTCCAAGGGGCGCCGGCGCTTCCGCCGTTACCTCGTGCGCTTCGGTGTGCCCGGAGCGAGCCTGCTCGGACCGCTGGTCGTGCCGACCCAGTTCACCGCGGCCATGCTCATCGCCTCGGGGACCTCGCGCTCCTGGGTGCTGCTGTGGCAGGCGATCGCGATCGTCTTTTGGACGACGTTGACCACCACCCTGGTCTGGGGTGTCGTCTCGTTCGTGGTGGCTTGACCTCCGGCTTCACCCTCCCCTGTCGACCGCATCACGTTTCCCGGACTCGCGCCGCATTCCCCGTCGAAAGGATCACACGATGACACAGCGGCTCGGCCCGCCGACCCTGGCCGAAGACCTTCTGTTACTCCTGTTCCAGCCGTTCTCCGGGCCGGAGGGCACCGGAGTCGTCGCCGGGGAGGAAACGCTTCCCTACGTTCTCGCCGGAGCGATGCTTGCGGATCTCAGCATCGGCCGGCACGTGCGAACCGTACCCGGATGGAGCGGGTCGACCCGGGTGGAAGCCGTCGCCGAGCGGCCACCGACGGACGGCCTCCTGCGATCCACGTGGGACTACCTCGCCTCAAGGCCGCGAGGCGTCCAGGCGACGCTCGCCGTGATCGGACCGGCCCTGCGCCGCCCCTTGCTCGAACGTCTCATCAAGCGCAACGACATCCACCGATCAACCTGTGTCGAGACCGAAGCGCCCATAAGGGAGATGTTGACAGACGGCGAATCCGGGCGCCGGAGGAGCCTGCTCCGCGGCGTACGGGGCGTGCTGGTCGGCGAGGCGGAGCCGGAGCCCCGCCTCGCCGCGCTCGTGGCACTGCTGTCCGGAAGCGGGATGCTGCCGCAGTTCCATCCCGAGATCCCGCGGACCACCGCGACCATCGCCCGAGCCAAGCAACTCGAGCACGGCATCTGGGCAGCCGATGCCGCCGCCGACGCGATCGCCCGCAGCTTCGCCGCGACCATCGTCGACAACGTGATACTCGCGGCGGCCGTGCTGCCCAAGCGATGAACGAGCTACACCCCTCGCTCCGGACCAGTGCGGCGCGACCGCTCGCGGAGCCAGACGAAGGCGAGCACGGCCAGATTCATGACGGCCAGAACGATCAGTGAAGGGCCACCGCCGGCGCCCTCGGTGCGGTCGACGACCAAGGGCCGCCATCGGCCACGAGCACGTTGACAGTCGTCGTCACCAAGTGTTCGCCACGTGGAACGCCATCACGGCCTCGAGGTCCCGAGTGATCAATCCCATGACGGCCGTGCATGCCGAGAGGAGCACGTAACAGGCGAAGAGCCAGGGATCGCCCGCTGCGCGCAGGACGGCGAACACGAGGCTGGGGACCACCAGTCCGGTGGTGAACGCCGGGCGCACCGCGCGCAACCACGACCCCGCGGCCGGGAGCACCAAGCCGGAACATGATCTCCTCGCCGGTCGGCCGAAAGCGGCTTCCACCAGGCCATCCCGATGTGTGTACCGAAGGGACGGGCGTTGTCGAGGGAAGCGATGTTGGCGTCGGGTTCACGAAGCGCCGGTGCTTTTCGCTGCGGATCTCTGGCGTACGTGGCGGAAGGTGGCGCGCACCTCCGCAGCCAGCAGTTCGGGTTGTTCCCAGGCGGCGAAGTGTCCGCCCTTGGGCAGCTCGTTGTAGTGCACGAGGTTCGGGTAACGCTGCTCCACCCAGCGACGTGCGGCGAGATAGATGTCGCGGGGGAAGAGGCTGACGCCGACCGGCACCTCGACCTTCGGGTCGCGGTAGGTGCGGAAGCTCTCCCAGTAGATGCGAGCCGAGGAGGCGGCGGTGCCGGTCAGCCAGTACAACGTGATGTTGTCCAGCATCTCGTCGCGACTGAGCAGGTTTTCCGGATCGCCGTCGTGGTCCGTCCACTGCTCGTATTTCTCGTAGATCCAGGCCGCCTGCCCCACCGGTGAGTCGGTGAGCGCGTACCCGATCGTCTGAGGGCTCTGGATCTGCTCGTGCTGATAGCCCGACTCGTGGGCCTGAAAGTCACGCCATCGTTGCAGGGCACGCTCCTCCTGCTCGTTCGTGGCTTCCTCGGTGCCGTAGGTGGGGAACATGTTGGAGTGGATGGCCCGGACGGCGGGCTCGCCGATGCCGCCCAGCGCGGTGGTGACCGCGTGCCCCCAGTCGCCGCCCTGCGCGCCGAAGCTGTCGTAGCCCAGCCGCCGCATCAGCTCGGCCCAGGCGCACGCGATCCGCTCGGGTCCCCACCCGGTCTCGGTCGGCTTGCCGGACAGTCCGAAACCGGGCATCGAGGGCAGGACCACGTGGAACGCGTCCCGGGGGTCGCCGCCGTGGGCCCGCGGGTCGGCCAGCATCGGTGCCACCTTCAGGAACTCGATGACCGAGCCGGGCCAGCCGTGGGTCATCACGAGCGGCATCGCCTCCGGTTCGGGCGACCGCAGGTGCAGGAAGTGGATGTCGAGTCCGTCGATGCGCGTCGTCGACGGGTTGAGCGCGTTCAGCCGGGCCTCGCAGGCCCGCCAGTCGTAGCCGTCCCGCCAGTAGTCGCACAGTGCCCGCAGCCTGCGCAGCGGCACGCCCTGGCTCCAGTCCTCCACCGGTTCGGGATCAGGCCATCGCGTACGGAAAAGCCGCTCGCGCAAATCGTCGAGCGCGGCCTCGGCGAAGGCAAAGGGCGATGGCCGAACGGCTTTGCTCTCGGCCTCGGCCAGATACGCCGCGAGATCGTCGTACCCGTGGTGGAGCGCAAGTTGCCGGGGTGTGTGACCGGTGTGCGAGGTGAGGTCGAGGCGGGCGCCCGCCTCGACCAGGGCTTGTGCTGCCTCCCGGTGCCCGTGCCACACCGCGTCGTGCAAGGCGGTAAAGCCGTTGTAGGCACCCTGGGCGTCGATCTCGAGCGTCGGCGTACCGCTGGGGCCGCGCGTCGTCAGCGCCCGGATGACGTCGGCGTGCCCGGCGAAGGCGGCCTCATGGCCCGGCGTCGCGCCCATCAGCCCGTTGAGCCGGCGCGGATCCGCACCGGCCTCGCGCAGCACGCGGACGATGCCGGTGTGCCCGTCGCGAGCGGCGATCCCGAGCGGCGTGTAGTCGTCGTCATGATCGCCGACGGCCGGCAGTCGCTCGTCGAGGGCCGCACCGGCCCCGATGAGCCGTCTCACCGCGGTGAGGTCGCCGACCTGTACCGCCGCCGTCAGCGCCAGCGACCGGATCCGGTCGGTGTCGGCCGCCGTCCGCGCGTGCAGGAGACCGGCGATGACCTCGGAGCCGTCGCGCAACGCCAGGTCGAGCGCCGTCTCCTGCCAGTGGTTGCGCACAGAGGTACGGGCTCCGCGGGCCAGCAGCAGCCGGACCGCCGCCTCGTGCTTGTACTGCACCGCGTCCATCAGCGGCGTGTGACCGAGCCGGGGCGACTGCTGGTCGACGAAGGCGCCATGGTCGAGGAGCAGGCCGATGACGCCGTCGTCACCGGCCTGCGCCGCCTTGTGCAACGCCGTGGCGCCCATGCGCGGCTCGACCGTCGACACATCCGCGCCGGCCTCCAGCAGCCGCTTCACCAGGCGTGATCGACCGAGCCCGGAGGCGACCATCAGTGGTGTGAGGCCACCGGCGCCGCGGCGGTGCGGGTCCGCGCCCGACTCGAGCAGTTCCACCACCGCCGCCACGTCGTTGGAACGGATCGCAGCTTCCAGTGTCATACCGGCTCCTTCCATGAAGGTCTCCCCGTATGCGACACCCTGTTCCAGGAACCGGGTCAAGCGGCCGGCCCGCCGCGCCCGTCGGGCGCTCTCGCCTTGAATGTATTCCTGAAACACAGGTGGCACTGGGAGGCTTCTGCAGCACAACGGGGAAAGATCACATGATCGTGGAGTTTCTGCACCCGGACGGATCGCTTCGGCAGGTCCGACTACTCGCCGGTCGCTGTCGCGACCGGATCCCGGCTGATCCTGCCGGCTCCCCGGACTCCAGGCCCGCCGCACCGGATCTGGCCGGTTAGTCGCTGCCGCGCTGCACAACATCGTCATCGGTGTCCGAAGCGCGGGAGGAGACGTCGGCGACCTGGTGCGACCAACCTTCTCCGTCGTCGACTGGGTGCCGGAAAAGTGGGATGAGGTGCTCGCCGGCATCACCGGGGCGCAGGAGGATGACGGTCTGCCCGCTGCGACTCCCCGTGGGCGAACCGCTCGCGGTAGAGCCCGGCCATGCGCTGGGTGTGTGAGGTGGGCCAGAGAGTGTTGTTGGCAAAAAGCCGTCACCGTAGAAGGCGGCCTGCCCGGTGATCTCCGGGCTGCGGATGGAGCTGTGCCGGACGAACGGCGGAACACCGTCGAGGGGGCGCGGCGTCGAGGTGAACGACTGCAGCGGCGTACGGAACTTGTCGGACCAGCCGACGGTGTCCTCCCGCCACCGCCGGCGCAGGAGCGCGTAATTCTCGATCGCCAGGGGATGCCGGCCCGGATGTCCTTGCCGAACCAGGGGTGGACCGGCCCGGTGTTGCCGCAGCCCATCATGAGGTCGACGCGGCCGCCGGACAGGTGCTGCAGCATCGCGTAGTCCTTGGCGATCTTCACCGGATCGTTGGTGGTGATCAGCGTGGTGGCCGTGCTCAACAGCAGTTTCTCGGTCCGGGCGGCGATCCGGCCGAGCATCGTGGTCGGCGAGGACGGCGCGAAGGGCACGTTGTGATGTTCGCCGGTGGCGAACACATCGAGGCCCACCTCCTCGGCCTTCAGCGCGATGGTCACCATGGCCTGGATGCGCTCGTGCTCGGTCGGGGTCCGGCCCGTCGTGGGGTCCGGAGTGACGTCACCCACGGTGAAAATGCCGAACCGCATCACGAGTCTCCTTCGAACCGGGCCGCCTCATTTGTCGACCGGCCGGAGCCGGTGGGCTTCGGCGCGACGACTCCGGCCAGCGGGACTGCGCCGATGCCGGCGGTGTTCCCCCGTCAGAAACCGTGTGCCGGCCACACGGTCAACGTCATCGCACAGCCGTGTCCCAAGTACCCTGGTGGAGCCCTCGCTGGAGTCGAGTAGCACCGGGTGCCGGCAGCCGACAAACGCCGGATCGGTCGCGGCATTGTCGCGATCATCTTCCTGCCGCGACCTTTCGTGGGCGGGCCTGTCAGCAGGCGAGTGACCGAGGAGATCGACGTGGCTTGGAGCACGAGCGAGCTCGCGACACTCGCGGGCACCACGGTGAACACGATCCGGCACTACCATCGTCTGGGCCTGCTCGAGGAGCCCGATCGCCGCTACAACGGCTACAAGCAGTACGAAACACTAGATCTCGTACGCTTGCTGCGCATCCGCCGGCTGGCCGAGCTGGGCGTGCCCCTGTCCCGGATCAAAGAGCTGAGCACGGGCTCCCCCGAGGCGCTGCACCAGGTCGACGTCGACCACGCGGCCGCCATCGAACGGCTGGAGAAGGCCGGCAGGGCATCGCGGCCATTCTGAGCGAGAACGCGCCGCCCGACACGCCGCCGGGCTTCGAGCCCGTCGCCGGCCGCCTGTCCGAGGCCGACCGCTCGCTCATCCACATATACACGCAGGTCTTCGACGACCAGGCCCTGGCCGACGTACGGCAAGCGGTGGAGAACGACAACGACGATGCCGTCAGCGCCGACTTCGACGCGCTGCCCGCCGACGCCGACGAGGCGACGCGGCAGAACCTCGCCGAGAAGTACGCACCGTCCCTGGTCCGTACCCTTCGTAACTATCCCTGGATGGACAACGACGCGATGGCCCACGTGTCGAAGGGGAAGTCCGTCACGCGGCAGACGTTCATCGACGCGTTGCGGGAACTCCACAACGAGGCCCAGCTCGACGTCATCCACCGCGTCCAGCCACCGGTTGTACCGCAGGCGCAGGGCACGCTCGGTGCTGCCCACCGTCGCGCTGATCACGAGCGCGATGTTGAGCCAGGCCGGCGCGTCGATCGGCGACTCGAAGACACCGAACCGCTCGGCCAGCGGCGGGAACCGGGAGATCGACTCGACGCTCTGCGGAAGGCCGAGGATCAGCGGCACGATGATCAGGACGAGGGAGATCACGCCGATCCAGCGGCTGAGCAACGGGCGCTCGCGGTCGAGCCGGGCGCGGCGCCCCTCGGCCGAGCGCGGATCCGGCACGAGTTGCTGCTCGGTCCCGTCGTCGGCGACGAAGTGGCACCGCCGGAGGCCGAAGGGCGAGGTCTCCACCTCGATCGCGCCGCCTTCGATCGGGAAGACGGCAGGGAGCCTCGCCCGCTCGAAGTGCCGGCCGTCGCGATACAGGTGTGCTTCGGTGTCGAGGTTCTCGTTGCTCTTCATGTGGTTCACGTCGACCGCGTATTCCGCCGGCCGGCCCGCGCCGGCGTCCGCGGGAAGATAGAACAGGGACCGGGACAGAGTCTGCCACCAACGGAATCGCTTCAGCGCGCGCCCGTCCCCGAGTTTGAGGCGCTGGATGGCTCGGCGTCGCCGCCATTCGTCGAACACCCGGTCATCAAAAACCATGTTCCAGGGACACAGTCAAGCATGACCGATCCCTGCGCGTACGTACCGACGCGCAAGGTGGCACCGGGTCAAGGGCGGTTGCGGAGTCCGCCCCGACCGACGGTATGCCACGAGCGGCCAGGTGGGGCGTGACCGACGCCCAGCACCAACTGCCGTGCCACGCGCCGCGAACGAGAATCATCGGTCGCATGCCGCCCACCCTGAGTTCGTCATCAACACAACACCGCCTTTCCGCCGGCTCAGACCGAACATTCCGGCATCGGCTCCGGCAGCTTGAGATCGATCAGATAGTCGGCGGCGATCTTGTCGACACACGTGTTGGCCCCGCTGGAGACAACCGTGTGCCCCTCACCCTTCACGGTCAGCAAAGCGCTGCCGAGGGTCTCGGCGAGTTTGACGCCGCCTGCGTGCGGGGTCGTGGGGTCACCGGTGATCGAGATGACGAGCGTCTTCGGAAGGCCTTGAATGTTCTGGGCGTACGGAATGCCGAGAGTCGGCGGCGCCGACCAGAACTCGCATCCGTCCCGGGCGCCCCGCCCGACGTCGCCGCCCGGGCTCATGAAGGGGGCGACCTCGAACGCCCGGGCGCGCAACTGGGCGACGTCCTGCGGGGTGAGGCGCCGCTCGTCCATGCAGTTGATCGCGAAGAGGGCCTCGGTCACGTTGCCGTTCACCGCGTTGTCGGCCGCACCGCCGCCGAGGTCCTGCACCAGACGCATCAGACTGTCGCCGCGCCCCTGCCGCACCTCGTTCAGGCCGCGCACGACGGTGGGCCACAGCGTCGGGCTGTACAGTCCCGCCATCACACCGCCGACGGCCCCGTCGAAGTCGAGTTCCTGGCCCAGCGCGGGCACGGGCTTGTCCTGCAGCGGCTGCATGAGCGCCTGGAATCTCGAGGTCCAGGCCTTCGGGTCGGTCCCCAGCGGACACGAGGCGTCCTTGGCGCAGGTGGCCGCCATCACCTCGAACGCTCGCTGGAACCCGCCGTAGGCGGCGAGTCGCCGCTCGATCGTGCCCAGCCCCGGGTCGAACGCGCCGTCGAGGATCATCGCCCGTACCCGCTGCGGGAACTGCTCGGCGTAGACCGAGCCGAGCCGGGTGCCGTAGCTCTGGCCGAGCAGGGTCAGCTTCTCGTCGCCCAGAACGGCTCGCAGAACGTCCATGTCGCGAGCGGTCGTGCGGGTGCCCATCGAAGCGAGCCCCTTCGCGCCCCCGGATCCCTCGGCGCAGCGGTCGAACACCGCGCGGGTGTCCTTCTCCGTCAGATCGACGGTCAAGGTCAACGTGGGGAACACCTTGTCCCCCCGCGTCGTGCCTTTCTCCGAATAGCAGTCGGCAGCCGGCTTGGTGGCACCGACACCGCGCGGGTCGAAGCCGACGATGTCGAAGGCTTCGGAGATGCGGCTCTTGGCCAGCCCCCGGCTCACGGCCAGCCCGCCCAACACGCCCGAGCCGCCCGGGCCGCCCGGGTTGAAGACCACCGAGCCCTTCGACTCCCCCCGCGCCTTGACGCGCAGGACCGCGACGGACGCGGTGGCGCCCTTCGGGTCGTCGTAGTCCAGCGGAACCGACAACCGTGCGCACCGGGCCTTGGGGTCCGCGAGAATCTCCGCTTCCCGTTTGCTGGTGGCGAACTCGGCGCAGCCCGACCAGTCCAGCTTCTGAGAATAGAATTTCGTCAGGTCAGCCGCCGACGAACTGGCGACCGGCGTGGGTTGCTCATTCTCTGCCGGCGTGCAGCCCATGGCCGAAATCGCGCAGATCGAAAGTACGAGACCAGAGAGACCGGAGCGGCGGAATACCCGGGCTCGCCGCGCGAAGAGCTGGTCAATCTTCGTTCTGGGCACAGTGCGGACTCCCTTTCGTCTCCGCAGGCCAAAACCATGTTCCCGCCACCGGGTCAAGCCGGGATCGCAATGAATGCGGATCGAGCCACGAGAGGCCGGGCTTGACCGTGCGGTCTGCACAGGATTTCCTCTGAGGCCTCAGCGCCGCCGGGCCGCTGGACAAGCATCGACCACTCACCGCAGCGGGAAGCAAATCCTGCGGCTCAGCCGACCGATCCCGTCTCGATTCGAGAAGACTGTCACGTCCCGCTCTCGCACTGTCGTCAGCGCCGTCCTGTTGGCCGGAGTTGTCCTCGCCCAGCACGCCTGCGGTACCGGCGAGACGACCGACGCGGCGGGAGCAACAGCAGCGCCCTCGTCGTCGCTGTCGGTCACCTCCCCGGCCGAAGCCACGACGACCTCGGCCCCGAAGCCCACCCGCACCAGCCGGACACCCGACGCGCCCCTGCGCACCGTCTGCACATTCGTCGACAACGGCAGCGCTCCGGCCCAGCCCGGCAGCTGACGGCGGCGGGCAAGGCTCGGCGGCCGGCGTCGCGTCCCCTGAGCCCCCGTCCAGGGGACGCGACGGTCACTCCTCCACGGCCGAGCGGTCCCAGGCGGCCAGGTCGGCGGCGGCACCGTAGGTTGCGCGGAGGAAGTCGAGGAGTGTCGCGTCGGGATCGGCTGACTCGGCCACCTTCTCGTACGGAAGCACACACTCCTGCAGGGTCTTGTCGAAGTACGCCTCCGTGCGCTCCCGGTAGCCCGGCGGTTCCGGATACGCGTACGCATAGAAGGCGCCTTCCTCACCACCGCCCGGCCAGAAACCGAAGCTGGCCAGCTCGTGCGAGTAGCCCTCGTGCATGACCCACGGCGGGCAGTTGGGCACGCCGCCCGGGTGTTGCGGGGCGACCCGACCGGAGAAGCGGGTGTATGCCAGATCCATCGCGCCCCAGAAGAAGTGCACCGGGCTGGCCTTTCCCACGAACCCGGAGCGGAAGCGGCTCATCACCCGCTCGGCCTGCAGCAGCTGCCGCCAGAACAGTCGTGCGGCTTCCCCGTCGTACGAGCAGTTCCGGTCGTTCTCGGCGAAGGGGATCGCGAGCTCGACCTCGTTGGGCACGGGGTGGATGCTGGGCTTCAGGCCGAGCGCGGCCAGCGCCTCGAGCGTCTCGCCGTAGAACGTCGCGACGGGCTTCGGTTCGAGAACCACATCGCGCGAGCCGCCGTCGCTGGTGCGCACGCGCAGCCGCTCGTCGACGAAGTCGAACTCGATGTCGAAGACGCCCTTGTCGTACGGCACGGCCGAGGTGGTCAGGCCGCGGGCCGTGGGATAGAGCGTGACGTGCCACCAGTGGTTGGCCGGCGGCGTGTACGCCATCCGGATCTTGCCGACGATCTGGGTCCACATGTGCAGGGTGTCGCGGGTCTCGGTCCAGTCGGCCACGCGTAGCCGGGGCCACAAGTTGGTGATCTTTTTCTCCACGGTTCAGCCGATCGATCGGGTGGCATCGAGGACGATCTCGGCGACCGCGACCGGCTCCGACACGGGAATGGCGTGCGACGCGCCGGCGAGTTCGACGGCGGCGTTGGAGATGACCGCCCCGCCGTACGAGTGGCCGACGAGCACGACCGGCCTGTCGATCGTGCTCGGGACGCTGGAGACGACGGCGGCGTCCCCGGACAGGCTGGGCGACGGACTGGGTGCGGCGATGACCGGGTAGCGGTCGTCGAGCAGGCGCTGGATGACGCCGCCCCAGCTTGCGGACTCGGCGAACGCGCCGTGCACCAGAACGACGGTGGGTTTCACTTCGGTTCCTTTCATCGGGCCGACAGGACAGGTCGCGACTGCGGCCCAGCAGAAACCATGTTCCCCGAACAGGGTCAAGACCTTGACTGTGTTCCCGCGACATGGTGTCGCATGACACCGAATGCCGGCGGACGACGCAGGAGGTGGTACATGTACCGAAAACGTGGCGCTGTGCTGATCGGGGTGATCGCCTTGCTCGGCACATTTGCCGTGGCCGGGCCGGCTGCTGTGGCCCGGCAAGCCGCACCCGAGCTGACGTGGGAAGCGTGCCCGGCCGAAGTCGTGATGCCGGCGCCGGTCGCGGTGCAGTGCGCGAAGATCCCCGTACCCCTGGACTACCGCGACCCGGACGGCGAGCAGATCGAGATCATGATCTCGAAGATCGCCAGCACCAACCCGGCCAAGCGGCGCGGCATCCTGCTGCTCAACCCGGGCGGCCCGGGCGGCATCGGGATCGACCAGGGCGCCTTCCTGGTCAGCCGGGGCCTGCCGACCACCGTATCGGATGCGTACGACCTGATCGGCATGGACACCCGGGGGGTCGGGCATTCGACGAAGATGAGCTGCGGCTTCACGCTCGAGGATCCGTACTGGGCCAACGTTCCGCCGTACGCGGCCGACGACGCCGCGGTGACCCGGCAGGCCGCGATCGCGAAGCAGGTGGCCGACAAGTGCGCCGCCACCGACAAGGACGGCCGGCTGCGGCACATCACCACGGCGAACACGGCTCGCGACCTGGATCGGGTCCGGGCGGCGCTCGGTGAGAGGAAGGCCAGTTACTACGGAGCGTCCTACGGCACGGCCCTCGGCGCGACGTACGTCTCCTTGTTCCCGAAGACCACCGACCGGATCGTCTTCGACAGCAACGTCGGCGACACCCACCTCAACCCGGCGGGCATGCGTCGGTTCGGGCTCGGCTTCGAGCAGACGTTCCCCGATTTCGCCCGTTGGGTGGCGACCCGGCACGACTCGTACGGCCTGGGTCGTACGCCGCAGCAGGTCCGCCGGACCTTCCTGCGGATCACCGAGCGGCTCGACAAGACCCCCGCGCCGGACGGTGCTGACGGCGCCGTCGTCCGGTACCTCACCTTCGCCGGCCTCTACAGCGAGTTGTCGTACGGGCGGACAGCGCGCACCTTGCAGACGTACCTCAACCCGGCCGAAGCCCCGGCGACCAGGCAAGCGGCACCGGCGAACCCCATCGACAACGCCCTCACGACGTTCCTCGCGACCACCTGCAACGACGTCAACTGGCCCGAGGACGTGGCGACCTACCGCCGGGCCGTCGCCGAGGACCGCAAGCGGTACCCGCTGTTCGGCGCCGCGACCGCCAACATCACGCCCTGTGCCTATTGGAAGCACGAGTCGTACGAGCCTCCGGTGAAGGTCGACGCCAAGGGCCCGGCCAACATCCTGATCCTGCAGAACCGCCACGACCCGGTGACCCCGTGGGTGGGCGGAAAGCTGCTGCGCGACAAGTTCGCCTCGCGCGCCAAGCTGGTGACCGCCGACGAGAGCGGCCACGGCGTCCTCCTCGTCCACACCAACGCCTGCGCCCTCCACATCACCACGGACTGGCTGGTCGAGGGCAAGATGCCGGCCCGCGACACCACCTGCCGGCCCAGCTGAACAAGCTGCGGTGACGGGCCGGGCGGATCCACCGCCCGGCCCGTCATCCTGCGGTGGGCAGCCGGGGTTCACGGATCTTGGCTGTGTCGCCGGCACACGGTTTCTCATGGTCCCCACAATTCGAAAGGGGACAACACATGGGGAACGTCGAATACCACCGCGTCCTCGCGGGGAGCGTCGCCGCGTCGGTCGCGGCATCCTCGCGATCGTGCTCCTGGTCGGCGGCATGCTGGTTTTCGGCGTCGTGTTGTCCGTGGGCGCTGCCGCTCTGGACGACCGTGGCGGCGACGGCTCCTACACTCCGCTGACGCACGCGGTCGGGATGTTCTCCTTGGCGCTGCTTCTCCCGTGGAGCATGGTCATTCAGCGCCGGTTCCACGGCGTACCGGGGGCGTCGCTCCACCCGGTGTTCTCGCGCTTCCGCTTCGACGTGTTCGGCCGCGCATCGCTGCTCATCCTTCCGGTCTGGGTCGCGACCCTGGTCGTGAGCGACTACCTGGCACCCGAACCGCGCAGCGTGTGGTCGGACACCGATGTGCTGTGGCTGCTGGCCACCACCCTGCTGCTCACCCCGTTGCAGGCCGCGGGCGAGGAGTACGGGTTTCGCGGGCTCATCTTCCGGGTCGCCGGAAGCCGGACCCGGGCAGCCGATCGGGTCTCGTCGTCGGCCTGATCGTGATGGCGGTGGCCTTCGTGGCGAGCCACGCGGCGAGCGACGCGTGGCTGAATCTCTGGTACGTCGTGCTGGCCATCGGCACAGGCCTCGTCACCTGGCGTACCGGCGGCCTGGAGATCGCGGTCGTCCTGCACGCGCTGTGGAACACGCTGGGCTTCGTCTTCTCCATCGCCATGCGGTCCGACGTGAACAGCGTCGTGATCGACCGTGACGCCGGAGCCGCGACCGCCGCCACGCTCATCCCGAGCGCCGTCGTCCTTGTCACCGTGGTGATCGTCTGGCTCACCACTCGGCGCACCGGACCGCTGACCGTTCAGGCCGGTTCGAGCCGGACATGACGATCGAAACCGCCTGCGTCATCGGTGTGAGCTTCGCCGGGCTGCCGGCGGCGCGAACACCGGCTGACCACGCGCGACGGCTGGTGCTTCTCGAGGATGTGCTCGCCCCGGGGGCGGTCGGGCACACCTCCGTTCCGCAGGGCAGGCACGGTCACTTCCTTCAGCCCGCAGCGCTGGAGAAGCTCGAGGACTGGTTCCCCGGATTCACCGACGACGCCGTCGCGCGTGGCGCCGTCCTGGCCCCGCCCGGACACCACAGCCTGTTCACGAACAGCGAGCCGATGGCGGACTCCGAAGATATCGTGCGCACTCGACCGGTTCACGCCGGGCGCCGACGGCCAGGGGCTTGTCGCTGTCGCTGTCTACGCGATCGAGGAAGACCTCTGGCAGGTCTCGACCGTTTTCCGGCCGGCCTCGTCGATATCGGTGATGCCGTGGCGACCTACAACCCTGTTCACGGCATCGGTATGGCGTCAGCCCTGAATCAGGCCTCGCTCCTGGCTGATTCTCTCGCCGGGCGAAGCGGAGACTTCCTGCGCATGCGTGAAGCCGTCGTGGATGAGGCGTGGGCCGTAGGAGCCGGGCGATGAGACGTCACCCCGGACCCTCGCAACACCGGCGGTTGACCCTGTTCTGGCAACAGGGTCTCTACTGGGGGCCCGACGAGTCGACCTAGGTGAGCCCATATGAACGCACCCACGTCTCGCTACCGGCTTGTACCGATGTGGCCACGCGACCCGGACGAGGCCGGCCGGACCGCGTCGTCACTGGAGCTGTTCTTCGACCTGGTCTTCGTCGTCGCGGTCAGCATCGCTTCCGTCCAGCTGCACCACCGGCTCACCGAAGCGCATGTGTTGGACGGCATCGTCAACTACGCCGTCGTGTTCTTCGGGATCTGGTGGGCGTGGATGAACTTCACCTGGTTCGCCACCTCGTTCGACACCGACGACTGGCTCTACCGACTGTTGACCATCGCTCAGATGGGCGGCGTGCTCGTGCTCGCCTCCGGCATACAGGCGGCGTTCGAGGACCAGGACTATGTCGTACTGATGCTGGCATACGTCGTGATGCGCATCGCGCTCGTCGCGCAATGGATGCGCGCGTCACGCTCAGCCGGGGACACCCGCCGGTCCACCACCACCTACGCCATCGGGATCGCCGCCGTTCAGATGCTCTGGCTGGCCTCTCTGCTCCTGCCCGCCACCGCGTTCTGGGTCGCCGTGATCGTCCTGATTGGGGCCGAGCTCGCCGTGCCGGTCGCCGCGGAACGACGGGCCAGAACCCCGTGGCATCCGCACCACCTGAGCGAACGGTTCGGCCTGTTCACCCTCATCCTGCTGGGCGAGAGTCTGCTGGCCTCGGCCAACGCGATCATCAAGGCGCTTCATGAGGGCGACACACCCGGGCCGCTGATCAGGGTGGCCGTGCTCACGCTCGTCGTCACGGCCGCGTTGTGGTGGGTGTACTTCTGGGCACCGCACCACACCGCCATCAGCGGTCTGGGTCTCTCGCTCGGTTACGGCTACGGTCACTACTTCATCTTCGCCGCGGCCGGCGCGCTCTCCGCCGGAATCGAAGCCGAGGTCGATGTCATCACCGGCCACAGTGAGCTCGACCCGGTGGTCGCGTCCTTCGCCTACACCATTCCGATCGCCGTCTTCATCCTCGGGATCTGGCTGCTCGTGATGCGTCGCAGCGCCGGGAGCCACATCAACATCATCGTGCCGGTCGGAGGGGTCCTCGTCCTCATCGACCCTCTCATCCCGATCCCGTTCGCGCTCACCGCCGTCATCCTCACCGGTGTGGTGGCCGCCCTGATCTGGCAGAAGCCTCTGAACCGCACGCCACAAGCTCACCCTGCGGCTCTGATGACATCGACCCCGAAGTAGACAAATGGAGGGCACATGGCAGTCGAAGTTATGAACGTTCCCGAGGCCAAACGGTACGAGGCCCGGCAAGAAGGAGAGACCGAGTTGGCGGGCATCGTGGCGTGCGGCTCGAGGTCGAGCTGCGTACCCAGCAGGGGGGGTGAACGTCCGCACCGGAGAGGTCTCGCCTGCCACTGAGCCGAGGAAGACCCGCAGCTCGGCCCCGTCGATCCGTGCGGGCTCCGGCACGTGGTGCTGAAAAGTCACGCCCGGCTTCCCGGTCCGCGTCGGGCAGGGCCACCCACAACTGGACGCCGTGGAGGACCGTGGTGTCCGCGGTGGAGACCTCGGAGTGGGCGATGCCGTGGCCACCGGTCATGAGATTGAGCTCTCCCGGACGGATGAGCGAGTGGGTGCCGAGGCTGTCGCGGTGCTCGATGGTGCCGCCGAAGAGCCAGCTCACCGTCTGCAGCCCCGTGTGGGGATGCGGCGGTAGGTCCATGCCGCCCGCCGGCACCTCGACCGGTCCGTAGTGGTCGGCGAAGCACCAGGCGCCGATCAGTGTCCGAGCCCGCGGGGGAATCGTGCGCCGCACCTGCAAGGCCCGCGGTCCGCCCAGGGGCACGTCGCGGGCCGAGAGCACCTCGACCCCGGTGGTGCTTCCGGCCTGTGTCATGGACCGCATCACTTCCGAGGCCGCTTCCGGACTGCTCACTTGGATCACTCCACGATCGGGTTGTGCACGGCTGCCTGGGTCAGAAGTCGGAGCTCGGCGGCCTGGACGTTGGCGCCGAAGGCGGCGGTGCCCGGCTCGAGTCGGACGCCCTCGGCGAGAGGTCCGATAGGCACGGGGTCGAAGCCCAGGTCATCGACGAGCGCCGCGACCTCGGTGACGTCTGCCTCGCTGTCACCGGCGACCGCGATCGCCTTGCGGCCCGGTGCCCCGGCGGGCCGGCCCTCGTCCTCCAGGTCGTGGTACCCCATGTGGTTGAAGGCCTTGACGACGCGTGCACCGTCGAGGAAACGCTGCACCTCCTCGCTGGAGGAGACGCCGGGCGCGAGGAACCGCTCGCGGGGCCCGTCGACCTCCCACCAGTGGTTCATGGTGTCGATGACGAGCTTGTGGCGCAGCTCGTCGGCCGGGAGCGCGCGATACTTGCTGAGCGGGAGGGCGAGAATCACGACGTCGGCGTCCCGTACGGCTTCGGCGGACCAGACGGCGGTGGCGCCGGGCGTCAGGACGTCGATGGTGAGGGCGATCTTCGCGGGGTCCCCCGACCCCGCGACGAGTACTCGATACCCGGCGGCGAGAGCGAGGCGGGCCAGCACCGTGCCCACCTTGCCGGCCCCGAGGACGCCGATGGTGCGTACGGCCGTGCGCACCGTCATCGGGCCACCTCCAGCGTGCTGGGCTCCTCGGCGAGCAGCTCGCGCACCATCGGGATCACCTTGGTGCCGTACAGTTCGACGGCGCGCAGACGGTCGCCGGCCGAGACGGAGCCGGCGGCGGAGTAGATCAGGTCGAAGCGCCCGACGTCGAGCGTGCGGATGGCACGGGCCATCCTGCGCGCGACGGTCTCGGGCGAACCGACGTAGAGGGAGCCGTGCTCGACGTCGGCCTCGAACTCCTCACGCCGCACAGGGGGCCAGCCGCGCAGGGCGCCGATGCGGTCGCGTATCTCCTTGTAGCCAGGCCAGAAAAGTCGCTTGGCCTCCTCGTCGGTCTGGGCAACGAAGCCGGGCGAGTGCATCCCGACCGGGTAGGCGGTGGTCTCCAGCTGTTCCGTGGCGCGCCGGTACAGGTCGACGTACGGGGCGAACCGGTCGGGCGCGCCGCCGATGATCGCGAGCATGAGCCGGAACCCGTACCGCGCGGTCCGGATGACGGACTGGGGCGACCCGCCCACGCCGACCCAGGTCGTCAGCCGCCCGGACTCCGTCTTGGGGAACACGTCGGCGTCCTTGAGCGCGGCGCGCGTGGTGCCCTCCCACGTGACCGGTCCCTCGTCCAGCAGCTTGTGGAACAGGTCGATCTTCTCCTCGAAGAGGATCTCGTAGTCAGCCAGGTCATACCCGAACAGCGGGAACGACTCGGTGAACGACCCGCGGCCCAGGATCACCTCGGCGCGCCCGTTCGAGAGCGCGTCGACCGTGGCGAAACGCTGGAAGACGCGCACCGGGTCGTCGGAGGACAGGACTGTCACACCCGAGGCGAGGTGGATGCGCTCGGTCCTGGTGGCGATGCCGGCCAGCACCGTCTCGGGAGTGGAGATCGAGTACTCGGGGCGGTGGTGCTCGCCGAGGGCGATGACATCCACGCCGACCTGGTCGGCGAGGACCGCCTCGTCCACGACGGCGCGGATCGCCTGAGCATGGGAGACGACATTTCCCCGATCGTCGCGAGGTAGGTCACCGAAGCTGTCGATACCGAACTGGACGGCGGTGCTGTCGGTCATGGGTTCGCTCCTTGCGGGATCCGGGTCTCACCGTGATTGGGATTGACGTGTCAATCCTGTAACGTGCAGAGTTGACGTGTCAATTCCGGGAGGTGCCATGGCGCAGAAAAAGCGCCGCGCGATGCCCACGCGCGAGGAGCTGCGCATCTGGCGCAATTACATCGAGACCGCCGAAACATTGCGCACCCTCCTGGAGGGACGGCTCCAGAGCGAGTCGTCCTTGTCCTCCGCCGACTATCGGGTGCTGCTCGCACTGAGCGAGGTGGATCGGAGGACGATGCGTTCCTCCGAGCTGGCCCAACTGATCGGCTGGCAACGCAGCCGCCTGTCACACCACCTGGGGCGGATGGAGAAGCGCGGGCTCGTACGCCGAGCCCCGTGCCCCGACGACGTCCACGGCATCGACGTGCGGCTGACCGACTTCGGAGCGGAGTCGTTCCGGCACGGCTCGGTGCCGCACCTGTGTGACGTGCGCGAGCTCTTCGTCGACGCGCTCTCCCCGGAACAGCTGGTACAGGTCGACGAGTTCACTGAGGCGCTACGCCGACACCTCGGCCTCGAGCCGCAGCGCGGGCGTCAGGGGAAGGAAGCTCCATGACCATGCAGATGGTCGGCAAGACCTGCAGGTTCGACAGGGGGTGGCTGGAGGTGAGATTCACCTTCGACTCGCCGTCGCAGGGCAGCTTCGTCGTGGAGGAGGGCGGGGTCATACCGAACGGCCCCGCCGAGACCGTCGCGCTCGATCCGAAGGAGATGCGCGACGACGTCCACCTGACCGTGCACGAGCGCGCACCAGAGCCATCCGCCACGACGCCTCTCGCGCTCGCGACAGGAAGAACCCCGCGACGATGCCCGTACCCCCGGCGTCGGACGAGCAGGTTCCGCCTCATCCCGATGGCGGCCCGCGACCCCCACGAACCGGGCCGGCCGGCCAGCATGCTCGAGCTGTTCTCCGACCTCGTCTTCGTCGTCGCAGTGAGCATCGCTGCCGTACAGCTGCACCACGCCCTGACCGAGGGGCACGTGCTCGACGGCCTGGTCACCTATGGTCTGGTGTTCTTCGGGATCTGGTGGGCCTGGATGAACTTCACCTGGTTCGCCACGTCCTCGTCCTTGATGCCGAGCATGTGCGCGGTCACCTGCCAGACGTGCAGGTACGCCTCCGGCTCGGCGGGCCGGACCGGCACCTTCCGCTCGATCATCTCGCGCATGGCGAAGGTGGGCAGGGTGTGCCAGGTGACAAGCGGGTCATGGGAGCCCTGCAGCTCTCCGGTGAGGAACTCCAGGCCGATGCCGGCGCGGGTGTCCCACTCGCGGCTTCGGTAGCCGTTGCGTCGGTTGGTGCGCTCCTCGCTGCGCATGCCGTACTCGGCGCCGCACACCCCGTCGGCCTCGGCCGACACAGGCGTCTCGGCCATGGTCTTCACCATGGATCGCAACAGATCCGGATCGCCCTGCTGGATCTGCTCCGCCAGCCACGCGGCGGGGTCCGCCCTGTTGTTCACGGCCATCGCTCCGTGCTCCTTCGATCTTGGTTTAGCAACCTGAAGGATCACGCGACGGCCGTCCTCATTTCACGGCGCCACGCCTGCCACCTGGGAAAACTCGCACACCACCTCCGTGGACGCAACCGCATCCGCTGTGCTATCGTGCCCGCGAGGACCGATAGGAACACAGTGTCGAGAACTCTCCTGTGGACTTGACTCGACGGTGGGATCACGTCAAATCCCGTGGACCCGCATCGAGATCATCGCGTGGACCTCCAGGCGTCGGCCACGACATGCATCCGTGTCCGATGTGATCCAGGAAGGGACAGACATGGCCTGGAGCACCCGAGAACTCGCCGAGCTCGCCGGCACCACGGTGAACACCATCCGGCACTACCACCGGCTCGGCCTGCTCGAGGACCCGGAGCGCCGGTACAACGGATACAAGCAGTACGGCGTACCGCACCTTGTCTGCCTGCTGCGCATCCGCCGCCTTGTGGAGCTCGGGGTGCCACTGTCCGAGATCGGCGTGGCGAAGTCGAACGGGGACGTTCCCCTGGAGGTGTTGCGCCAGGTCGACGCCCAGCTCGCCGCCGAGATGGAGCGCCTGCGCAGGGCCCGCTCCGACATCGCCGTCATTCTGCGCGATGGCGTGCCGGCTGACACCCCGGCGGGCTTCGAGTCCGCCGCTGGGCACCTGTCCGCGGCCGACACCTCCCTCATCCACATCTACACCCGGCTGTATGACGACGACGCCCTGAAAGACCTGCAGCGCATGACGGAGACCGACACCGATCCCGTCAACGCGGAGCTGGACGCCCTTCCTCCGGACGCGGACGAGGCCACCCGGCAGAGCCTCGCCGAGAGACTTGCACCGCTCATCGCCCAGACCCTCATCGACTATCCGTGGCTGAACAACCCTGCCGGGCGCCTGTCCAAGAGTGAGCACGCCACTCAGCAGACGTTCGTCGACGCCGTAACCGCGCTCTACAACACCGCACAGATCGACGTGCTCACCCGGGCCAGCATCCTCGCGCACCAGCGACCGGGCCTCGCGCAGGCGGCCGAGGACGACACGGATCCCGCTTGACTCCTCCCGTCGGGAAACTCGCGACCAAGGGCAGCAAGGCCCGTTCGGAGCCGGGAGGATGGGGAACCTGCCGGCTCGCCGCGCATCGGCGATACGGCGACAATCGTCGCGGTCGCCACGGCGATCACCGAATCCCAGCTGCAGAAACTCGGCCATCGGTGACCGGGAGCGACTGGCACGCTGGAGCGGACGGCCGGCCCTGGCGCCGCCGTTTCCCCGATCGGCGAACCGACAACTCACCGATGGTGCAGCCGCCGGATCGAGTGCGACGTCCGTGATCGGTGTTCGGGTCACTATGTGCCGCGCGGCGGGTTGGAGTCGTCTTCCGGAGCGATGGTGTCCGAGCCGCGGCCGTGCCGTGCCCCGGCGAGCACCCCTGTCACCAGAAGGGCGGCCAGGCGGGCGGCGTCATAGTGGGGGTCGTTGCCGCCGCCGATGCAGAGGTTGCCGATGCCGCGCATGAGCATGTACCCGGACACTCGCCCGGTGGCCTCCGGTTCGAGTGCGGCGTCAAGCAGGGCGTCGCAGACCGGGACGAGCCGGTCGACGAAGTACTGATGCAGGGTATTCACGCCCTCCTTGTCGGACCCGAGAGCGCCGGCGAGCCCGTGCTTGGTCACGAGGAAGTCGACGAAGCCGACCGCCCATCGCTGGAGGGCGACCTCGGGGTCGCCGGACTCGCGCAGGAGTGAAGGGCCTGCTTGCGCCAGCGCTTCCACCTGGTGCTGATACACCGCCGCCACCAATGCGGGACGCGTGGGGAAGTGCCGGTAGATCGTCCCCATGCCCACCCCCGCACGTTCGGCGATCAGCCGCACAGGCGCGTCCACGCCGTCCGTCACGAAAACAGCGGCGGCGACCTCCAGCAGGGTCTGTTCGTTGCGCCTGGCATCGACGCGCTTCGCGCGGGGTGCCGAGCCGGCGGGACCGGGAGTCGTCATGGGAACCTCCGTCGAGACTTGCGAAACGGAACGCTGCTCCGTATTGTTTCGGAGCGACGCTCCGCTTAAATTGTCCTCGGCGGGGGCTCCCAACGCAAAGGACGAGTGATCTCCCATGAGTGGTACTCCCGCAACGGCCGACACCCCGATCGTCCATGTGCTCGACGCCGTCGTCGGTCCCGGTGCCCCAGTCGTCTCGGTCGCCCCGGTGCGTCTCGACGCGCCAGGGCGAGCGCTCCCCCTCCACGTGCGCGTCTCTGCCCCCGTGACCGGGCAGCACCTGCCGGTGCTGCTGTTCTCGCACGGCAACGGGTGGTCGCTCGACGGCTACGCACCCCTGACGGCCTTCTGGGCCTCTCGTGGGTTCGTCGTCGTCCAGCCGACGCACCTGGACTCCCGTCGCGACGGCATCGGGTTCGACGACCCCGGGTTCGGCCACGTCTGGACCGAGCGGCATGCCGACCTCGTGCGAGCCATGGACCAGCTCGAGGCGATCGAACGTACGGTGCCAGGCCTTGCCGGGCGGGTCGATCGGGACCGGGTGGTCGCGGCCGGACACTCCTGGGGCGCCCAGACCGTGCAGATGCTGCTCGGCGCCCGCGTCCTCGACAGCACGGGCAAGGCCGGCCAGGACTACGCGGACCGGCGCGTGCAGGCCGGCGTGCTGCTGGCCGCGACCGGGATCAGGGGCGAAGAGCTGTACCCGTTCGCCCGGGAGCACTTCCCGTTCATGAACCCATCGTTCACCGAGCTGACCACGCCCACGCTCGTGGTGGCCGGCGACCACGACCAGTCGAAGATGTCCAGCCGCGGCCCGGACTGGTTCACAGACGCCTACACCCACAGCCCGGGCGCCACCGACCTGCTGACCCTGTTCGGCGCCGAGCACTCCCTGGGCGGCATCCCGAGCTGGGAAGCCGCCGAGACCACCGACGAGAACCCGGAGCGCGTCGCGGTCCTGCAGCGACTGACCACCGCCTACCTGCGCAGCGCGCTGGACCCGGCCGGTACCGGATGGGCGAAGGCCACCGCAGCGCTGGCTGAGAGCGGTGCGGCACTCGGCCGCATCGACAGCAAGTAGCCCCGGGCACGTAGTCCCCGGCACGATTAGTCCGACCGGGTCGTCAGCGACCGACCTGAGCCGCATCATCCCTCGCGCGCTGCGGCACCGTTCCCCGAGGCGGATGCGCGCGGATGGCGGTAATGCGCATATGCGCGGGGATGATCAGAGTCCGCCCCGCAGCGGTGAGCCCTACCCGACGGCTGGAGCGCACGAACAACGGCGTGCCGAGAATCTCCTCGAGCTTACGGATCTGATGGCTCAGGGCCCGAACCGACGCTCGTCATCAACAACACCGTCGGCCTGGCCAAGTTCGCCAAGGTGTTCGGCGTGCCGACCATCCCGACCACCGTCGTCGAGGAGCGGGGTGGCCACCTGATCCAGGCCGTCCAGGACGTCTTCCCTGACCAGAAGCCGATCAACCGCACCTCCACCAACACCTGGGAGGACCGTCGTGTGGTCGAGGCCGTGCAGGAGACCGGGCGCAAGAAGCTGATCATCGCGGGGTTGTGGACGGAGATCTGCGTCGCCATGCCCGCCATTCACGCGCTCGCCGACGGGTATGACGTCTTCGTCGTCACGGACGCCAGCGACGGGGTCAGCACCGAGGCGCACGACATGGCGGTGCGCCGTATGGAGCGCGCGGGCGTCGTCCCGGTCACCTGGCTGGTCGTGTCCAGCGAGTGGCAGCGCGACTGGGCGCGCGAGGAGACGGCCAACCAGCTCGGGCCGATCCTCTCCGAGCACGGCGGCGCCACCGGCGTCGCGCTCGCGTGGGAGCTGCAGCTGCTGGCCACGCCAACCACCGGCGGTGCCGGCGCGTAGTCCGGTCTGTCGCTGAGCTGGAGGCGGTTCCGGCGCTCGTGGCGCGCCAGGCCGCCTCCAGTCTCAGACTTGACCCGGTCCCAAGGACACGGTTTCAACTGGGAAAGTGCCGAGATGCCTCGGCATTGCAGCCAGTACTCACAACGACGAAAGGTGGGCGTGTCACCATCCTCGCGGATATCGGCAGTGCCGCCCCCGGGGTGTGTGGATCGAGCGCGCGACGCTGAGCGGGACTGGTCTCGGAGCGTGTCGTCCACCTCAGATGCAACTGGCTCCTCGACGGCATCGGCGTCTGACGACTCACGCCATACCGACCTCGCGTCCACCCGTTAAGAACGTCTACCCATGAAGAACAGAGAGAACATGATGGAAGACCCCATCACGCCTGTCGAGTACCACCGTGGGCTCGTGAGCGACAAACGCCGTATCGGGCGAGGCATCCTCGCCATCGCCCTCCTCCTCGGGGGCATGCAGATCTTCGTCTTTGCGCTCGCCATCATCGCCGCCCTCATCGATTCGGCGATCGGCACCGAGGCCAGGGAGGGGTACACCCCGCTCGTCAACGCCGCGGGGGCGTTGTCCGTGGCCCTCCTGATCCCGTGGAGCATGCTGATCCAGCGCTGGCTCTACGGCGTGCGCGGCGGGTCGCTGTCCTCGGTGCTGTCGCACTTCCGCTTCGACGTCTTCGGCCGCGCCCTCGTGGTCCTCCTTCCGGTGATTGTCGTGTTCCAGATCGTGTATTACCGGACGCCGTTGCCGCAGACGACCTGGGCATGGCACGACACCCTGCTTCTCGCCGCCACGGCACTCGCCCTGACGCCGTTCCAGGCCGCGGGCGAGGAGTACGGTTTTCGCGGTCTCATCTTCCGCGTCGTGGGCAGCTGGACGCGCAATGCCCGCCTCGGGCTCGTGCTCGCCATCATCATCTCGAGCGTGCTCTTTGCGAGCGTCCACTTCTCCACGAGCGGGTTGCTGAACCTCTGGTACATCGTCTTCGCGGTCGGCACCGCGTGGATCACCTGGCGTACCGGCGGGCTCGAGATCGCCGTCGTGCTCCATGCGGTGTACAACGCTACGCAGTTCGTCATCGACGCCGCGCTCCAGGTGGACCCGACCGTGGCTACCGACCGCTCCGCCGGCGCGATCGACCTGAGCGTCCTCATCCCTGTTCCGCTCGTCATCGGCACCGTCATCGTCGTGGCGATCCGTGCTCGACGCACAGGGACGGTTCTGACGCCGAGGGCGGCAGGGGCTCCTGCGCAGACCTCGACTGTCTAAAGATCCCCGGATGCTCCGGGGGGCACGGTAGTGAGCGGCCCAGTATTTCCTGCGGCCACACCGTTGACCGTTTGTGTTTGCCTCTACGGCAGATTTTCTACTCAAGAGCGGATCAATCGATCCCTCCCCAAGAAAGGTTGTTCACCGTGCGCACACCAGAGCCCTGTGGGCCCCAGAGCGCGGATCCCCGACCCGACCCCGCGGCACCCATCAGCCGGGCTGCAGCGGGGCAGGCACCAGTCGTCACGGGCGGCGACGGCGAATCGCGCCGGTCGGGAGCCGAACAGTGACGGGGCCCGAAGAGCAGGGCTCCGCCGCTCCTCTTCACGCCGGTGACGCAGCCGTCGCACTGCCTGGAACACTGCCCGAACGTCCGTTCGGCGTCCACTTCCGCATGGCGCGCTGGAAGTCCCTGGTCGTCCTGATCGCGATACCGGCGATGCTGCTCCTGGTCCAGATCATCGTGTTCCAACCGGTCGTCCTGATCGAAGGCCCGGCAGACCCGAACAAGCCCGCACTCACACCGCTCACGATCGTCGCCACGGGCCTCAGCACCGCCATCACCGCGTTACTCACGACGATACTGGTCTCGAAGATGGCGAAGGTGCCGTGGCGGGCGGTGTTCCGTCACACCCGCACCTTCGACTGGCGCCGCGCCGGGGTCTATCTCCTCGGATCTGCGGGCCTGGTCGGTCTTACGATCATCGTGACGGCACTCATCGAGCCGGGGTCTACCGGGATGGGGGAATTCAAGATCGGGGCATCCACCGTCGCCATCCTCATCGCCACTCTTCTCGCCATCCCTCTGCAGTCGGCAGGTGAGGAGATAGCCTTCCGAGGAGCGGCCATCCCCGCCGCCGGCTCCTGGTTCCGTAGCATCCGTCTCGCCATGGCGTTCGGCATTATGGTCTCCGGAGCGCTCTTCGCAGTGGTCCACGTGTCCCTGGACCCGTGGCTCGTCAGCTACCTGTTCGTCTTCTCCGCGTGCACAGCGCTCATGGGCCTGATCAGCGGCGGGCTGGAAGCCGCGATGGCATTCCACGTCTCCAACAACGTTCTCGCAGGCATCGTGAATGGCCTCTTCGCAGGCGGCGGCCCGTCGGTGATCGACCGTGCCGTCGGCTCCGGGCCCGGCGCCTCCATCATCATCCTCATGGTGATGAACGTCCTGGTCGTCGTCATGGTCTGGCTCGTGGAGCGCGCCAAGCGCTCGAACTCGATGGCGCCGTCGGCGCCGTCGGCGCCCAGGAACCGCTGAGAGAGCACTCGAGCTCCGGTCGCGCGTCCCGTACCGGGGCGCGCGGGCGGCACCCGCGTTCACGAGGCCCCAGAAGTCACACGGAGAAGTACGTGGCCTCCGGGTGGTTGATCGCGCAAGTAAACGGCTGTTTTTCTGCCGACAAGGTGCCTCTCTTGTGGTCCGGCGGAGAGAGGCGCGAACCTGCAGCAGGACGCCAGCAGAAATCTGCATGAGGTGTCAGTACGCAGGTCAGAGGCACTTTTCGACTGCCGGTGATCATCTGCGGGGATCTTTCCCGAGGTCGCATCACGCCGCCGGAGGCGTCGGCAGGCTACAAGCCGCGGCCTTGCGCAGGATCTCCTTCTCCTCACGGAGAAGCTTGACCTCCCGGCGCAGCCGGGCCGGCTCGTCTTTTTCGGCACTGGTCAAGCCGTCGGCGCGGCGGCCGTCATCCAGATCGGCCTGGCGCACCCAGGTACGGATCGACTGGGCGAAGGGCTCGAACTCCCGAGCCAGTTCCTCCGGCGACCGTCCGGCGCGCACCAGCTCCACCATCTGCCGGCGGAACTCCGGCGGATAGTTGTTCGGCACAGCAGACTCCTTCTTCCGGGAACCGGGGTTCCTCAGAGGTCAGGTGTCCGCCAAACCGGGTCAACTCCACCGCAGGAGCCCTTGCAGATCGGCGACGGGCTGGACCGCGGAGACAGGCGGGCGGCCGTCGATCACGAGACTGGGCACGCCGGTGACGCCGCGCTCTGCCGCGCGGCGCCGGTCGGCGCGTACCTCGTCGGCGTAGTCGTCGCCGTCCAGGACATCGCGCACCTCCCCGCTGTCCAGTCCGGCCTCGCCGCCCAGGCGCCGCAGGACCTGTGCATCGGCCACGTTGTCCCCCTCGGTGTGGTACGCGTGCAGCAGCAGCTCCATCATCTGATCGGCCCGGCCGCGATCGGCGGCCAGCTTGACCAGCCGGTGCGCGTCGAAGGTGTTCACCGGGCGGGCCAGATGCAGGTTCAGCTCCAGGCCCTCGGCCGCGCCCAGCGACCGGATCCGGGCGATGCGGGCGGCCGCCTGCTCGCCCCACCAGCCGGCCATGGCCTCCGCGGCGGTCGGCCCGGGCGTCCGGCCTTCGTCCGGCGCGAGCTCGTAGGCGCGCCAGACGATCTCGATGCTGTCGCGGCCGGGCTGCTGGGCCAAGGCGGCCATCAGGCGTCTCTTGCCGATGTAGCACCAGGGGCACAGCACATCGGCGTAGATCTCAAGCTTCATGAATGTCCCGTCCAGTGATCGTGGTTGATGGAGCGAGTTCGGTGACCCGGCGGCGTGCTGCCGACGGGTACAGCCGCCCACCGGCAGGGATCGGGCATCGAGGCGTTGCGGCGCTCACGAACACATTCCTCAAGGTCGGATGAGGGGTGACGCCCCGGCCGCCATCGTGCAATCTCAACCACACTTGAGGTCAAATGCCCGGGCGAAGGCGCAACCGATCCTGCTCCACTTCCGGAATTCGGCAATTCCGGAAGTGGAATCCGGGAGTGACTTCCGGAAACACAACCTCAGAGATCCCGCAGACCTCCGGACCAGCTTCCGGAAACACAGGCCGGTCGCGAGCCGTCGAGCTCCCCGGCCCGTACGCAGCGATCCTCGCCAAGTACGCCACCGCGCTCGAGCGCTCACACTGGCCGACTCCAGCAAGTCCAAGTACCGCTCCCGGCTACGCGGGTACCTCGCCTGGCTCGCCGGCCAAGCCGACGCCGACGCACTCGACGGCGACCCGCTCACCGACGCCGTCGCCGGCGCGGTGCGCGACTTCCGACGTCACCTGAAGAACGGCCGCCGCGCCCGCTGCGGGCGGCGAACCTGGCGCTGATCGGCTACCGCCAGAAGCTGCCGCCCACCCCGGTCTTCGGCTCCGGCACCCCGTCCTCCAGCGACGGTCAGCGGTTTCCCACCCGCGGCAAGCCGGTTACCGCCAGGGCGTTGAGCAGGTACTTCGCCCACGAGGGGCTGTCGACGTACACCCATGTGACTGACCGGCACACCGCCTACGGCACGAAGATCATCGTGGCGACCAAGCGCGGGGCGCACTACATGCTGGATGAGATCCTCGGCAACGCCACCGACATTCCGATCACCGAGCAAGCCTGGTGCCTCACGCTGGTCACCGACGCGGTGGTGACGTGGACGACCGAGTACTACGGGCTGCGGTGGAGTCGACACGCCGGTCCGGGCGCCACGTCGACGAGGAGGTGCTGGCTCACATCTCCCCGGCGCGCAGCGAGAACATCGACTTCTTCGGCTCCATCGACGTCGGCATCGAAGGCGAACTCGCCCAACTCGGCCCCACCGGGTAGCGGCCACTGCGTATGCGCGAGACCCTGTTCTGATTGACACCGATCGTCAGCGGCTCCGGTGCCACTCGGACGGGCGGCAGCCCAGCGCGTTCAGCCGTGATGATCGTGGCGACGACGTGTAAGCGCGAGTCGCGTGGTCATCCGTACGCCCGGATGATGCGGCCGGTGTCGTCACCTTCGACGCAGCGCAGGTAGTGGCCGACGAGTTCGTCCATCGGCACCGGACGCATGCCGGGGAAGTGTTCGGCGAAGGCGTCGAGGGAGTCGCCGATCATCGTGGGGCTGACCACGTTGATCCGCATACCACGCGGTAGCTCGATCGCGGCCGACAAGCCGAAGCTGTGCAGGGCGCCGCTGATGGCGCCGCCGCCAGTGACGTGCGGCCATGCTTGGTCGGCGAAGATACCGGAGGTCAGGGTGAAGGAGGCGCCGTCGGCGCAGTGGTGCTGGCCGGTGAGAACCAGATCTGCCTGCCCGAAGAACTTGGCTCGCATGTTTTCAAACAATGCGTCGGATGTCAGCGTCGTGAACTCGTCGAGCGCGCCATGCGCTGCGATGCTCACGACGCTGTCGACCGCCCCGACCTCGCGGTACATGGCCTCGATGGTCGAGTGCGAGGTCAGGTCGACGTGGACGTCACCTGAGGTGCGTCCGGCCACGACAACGTCGTGGCCGCGCGATCGCAGCGCGGGCACCAAACGTCGTCCGATGGTACCGGCGCCGCCGACGACGACGATCCTCATCGTGCTTTCTCCTTCCGGGACAGGGTTCCTGGCGCGATGCGTCGTTCGAGGCTCTGTGCCAGCAAGGTGAGCGCGTCGGCGTCAGATGTGCCGGGACGCGCGTAGAACAGGCCGATCTGCTGGTCATCGTCAGGCAGGGTGACCGTCTCGTTCGCCAGAGTCACTCGCCCGACGACAGGATGGTCGAGTTCTCGTAGGTAGTACGAGCACGTTCGGACGGGGCGCCGCACCCACATTCGCGCGAACTCCGGGCTGTCGACGGCGAGTTGGCCGACGAGCTGTTCGAGCTCTGGGTCGGCCGGGTGCCGCGCAACCGCCTGATGCAGGGCCGCGACGGTGACCTGTGCCTTGGCGTGCCAGTCGCAATACAACGCGCGGTGGTGCGGGTCGAGGAACAGCATTCGGGCGATGTTCGGCCGAATCCGCATGTCCGGGGCGTCGACGTCGACATGGCCGGCCAGCAGAGCGTGTCCGAGGCGGTTCCACGCAAGGACGTCGGCGCGGTGATCGATCACGATCGCCGGTGTTCCGGGCATGGCGGCGAGCAGTTCACGTACTGAGGGCCTCAGCTTGCTTCTACGGGCACGAGGACGAGTCGGTCGTCGCGGAGCAGCAAGGATCCGCAGATGTTCGTGCTCGGCCGGAGAGAGCTGCAACGCCGCGGCCAGCGCGTCGATGACGGCGCCAGAAGCGCTACCGCTGACCCCCTGCTCCAGTCGCGTGTAGTAGCCGATACTGACCCCGGCGAGTTCGGCCAGCTCTTCCCTGCGCAGTCCCGGGACTCGCCGACGAGTAGCGCCGGGCTCGACACCCGCAGCGTCTGGCGTCAGGCGTTCGCGTCGGCTACGCAGAAAGCCGCCGAGATCGTTCGCTCCTTTGCTGACCACCAGCCCATCGTCGCGCCGATCGCCGATTTCTGCCTGCCCCGAACAGGGATACCTTCGCGGACCTTCCGTTCCATTGCCAACACGGACTTCGGCGAGTTCGCCGAGAGCGCCGCCGCGGACGGCGTCTTCCGCGGGTTCCACGACTGAACCGCCACGCCTCCGGGAAGCACGGAACGTCACCGGTAAGGCCCAGGGGGACGACAACTCGTGACAGTTCAATACGCGACTCCACCAGTATCGGCCCCGCAAACGCCACCGCACCGCCGTCATCGCTGGCCAGGGCCGCCTCATTCTGGCCGGGGCACCCTCGCACGCGGACCGGGCCCGCTACCCGCGCGACCACCGCGGCCGCGCCGACCACCAGGCCGCCCGCGCTCATCGGGGGAAGACCAAGTACTTGGCCTGCCACCCTTAACGACACCCCGCGTTGCGATCCCGGCTCGCGCCTGGTCGAGGAAGGTCTCCCACCTCCACTCAAATCACAGCGCCTCACGGCGCACGCCGTACAGTCCCCGTCAGGGTGCCGGCCGGGCTGCCGTGGCGGCCTCGTTCCAGGCACGTTGGTGGCGGGTGATCTGTTGGAGGGTGTCCTTGAAGGCGGTGTACCGGTCGGCGCCGAGGGCCTGTTCGTAGCGCTCTTCGATCGCGGCGAGGATGGCGCGGGCCTTGGCGACCTCGTCCAGGGCGCGGTCGGTGGGGACGATGAGCTTGGCGCGACGGTCGGCGGGGTCGGGCCGGCGGGTGACGTAACCGAGGCGGGCGAGTTCGTCGGTGATCGTGCCGACGATCTGCTTGTGCTGGCCAGACCGGGCTGACAGATCGGTCGCGCGGGTGCCGCCGGGGTCGAGGAAGGCCAGGACCGTTCCGTGCCGCGGGCTCACGTCGGGGTGTCCCTGCTCAGCCAGGGTGTGGAACAGCTCCTCCTGGATGGCCCGCATGAGCTGACCTGTGAGCATGCCCAGGTCTGGGCCTTTGCCGGTAGTGCCCATGGAAGTCCTCTCCAGTTTTTAGTAACGATCATTGACTATCAATGATCGTTACTTTACCGTAAGTCTCAGTCGGTTCCACCCCCTGACCCAAAGAGGCAGACATGCGCAGGATCATTGCATCCACCTACACCACCCTCGACGGCTTCATCGACAACCCGCACGAGTGGTCGCTGCACTACTCCGACGCCCAGTCCCAGCACTACGCGTTGTCCATGACGCTCGGCGCCGACGCCCTGCTGCTCGGCCGCATCACCTACGAGGGCATGGCCCAGGCCTGGCCGAACATGTCCGGCAACCCCTACGCGGACCACGTCAACTCCGTTCCCAAGTACGTGGTCGCGTCCCAGCCGGTCGACGCCTCCGCGTGGAACCCCACGACGGTGATCCCCGGTGATGACCTCGTGGCGCACGTCACCAAGCTCAAGGAACAGGACGGCAAGGACATCCTGATCTGGGGCTGCGGCCGCCTCACCGACGCCTTGGCCCAAGCCGGCCTGCTCGACGAGTACAAAGTGTGGATCATCCCGGTCATCAAGGGCCAGGGCGAGCCCCTGTTTCGCGTCGACAGCGCCGCCACCCTGGCCCTGACCGACTCCACCACCTTCGCCGGCGGCACCGTCGTCCTCACCTACCGCCCCGAGCCCTCCGCCTAGTTCATCGCAGGAGCGGCGAACACCCAGAAGGGAACGGTCATCATGATCCTGACCGGATCGAGGAACACCCCCACCCCCGCACGCCGTCTGCGCGCCGGCTTCGCCGGCGCTGTGCATCTTCCCGGCGAAGCCGGATACGAAGAGCACCGGCGCCCGCTGTTCACACCGATCGACCAGCGACCCGCGCTGGTAGCCGAGGCGACCAGCGCCGAGGACGTACGGGCGGCGGTCGTGGCGGCTCGGGACGCCGGCCTGGCACTGGCCGTGCAGGCGACCGGGCACGGCACTCACGCGCCCTGCGACGGCGGCCTGTTGTTGAGGACATCCCCTATGAGCGGAGTACTCCTCGATCCGCGCCGGCACATCGCCCGTGTCGGCCCCGGCGCCCGATGGGGCCAGGTCATGACGGCCGCCGAGCCGTTCGGACTGGCTCCTCTGTCGGGCTCGCACGCCGACGTCGGCGTGACCGGGTACACCCTCGGCGGCGGCCTGGGCTGGCTCTCCCGCGCGTACGGCTTCGCCGCCGACAGTGTGCTGCGCGCCCAGGTCGTCACGGCCGACGGGCGGCTCGTGATCGCCGCTCCCGACAGCCACCCCGACCTGTACTGGGCGCTGCGCGGCGGAGGCGGCAACTTCGGCGTGGTCACCTCGCTGGAGTTCCGGCTGCACCCGGTGGCCCAGGTCTTCACGGGCGCCGCCTGTTTCCCGGTCGAACGCGCCGGCGAGATTGTGACCTTCTACCGGGACTGGATCACCGGGCTGCCCGACGAGCTCAGCACCGCACTGTCACTGACCTCGATGCCCGACGACCCACAGGTGCCCCCACTCGTGCGCGGCCGCCGCGTCCTGCAGCTCAAAGCGCTGTACGCGGGGAGCGCCGACCATGGCCGGCGGCTGTTGCGGCCGCTGCGGCGAGCCGCGGGCCCGGCGCTCATCGAGGACTTCCGCACCATGCCGTACGCCGAGGCCTCCATGGGCGGCATCGCCCCTGGCCAGGTCGAACTCCTGAAGGAACTGCCGGACCCGGCGATCGCGGCGATCATACGCGTCGCCGAGCCGTACGACGGGCCGGCCGTGGAGATCCGGCACTGGGGCGGCGCCATGGGCCGCCCCGGCCCTGACGCCGGCCCGGTCGGCCACCGCGCCACCCGCCTGTCGGTGATCGCCGACGCCGGCTCTCCGGTCCTGGCCGAAGCCCTGCGCGCGCACACCAGCGGTGGGGCGTTCCTGAACTTCCTGCACGACTCGACCCGGACCGCGGACGCCTACACCGCCGCCGACCACCGGCGGCTGAGCGCCGTCAAGCGCCTGTACGACCCTGACAACACCTTCGGTGTCACGCACAACATCCCGCCGGCACCGCTCGCCGCCCGCCCGACGTCATCGAAGTGGGCTCCATCTCCGACGGTTCCCGCCTGAGAGTCAGTAGGCGGGGCTTGCGCAGCAACCAAACGGCCAGTCACGATAAGGAGCCGCAGCACGTCGAGCGGGCCGGACACTCCAAGGAAGTGCTGCGCCAGGGCCACAGTTCCGGGCGGGCGCGGTGCGCATCGTGCGGGAGACGAGAAAGCCGATCGCGCAGGTCGCGAAGGATCCGGGCATCAATGCGGGCACGCTGGCCAACTGGGTGCAGATGGAACGGCTGGCCCGCTCAAGGTCGGATACGTCTACCGGCACCGCTTCGCAACACACGCCGAAGCCCGCCTGAAGATCGCCACCTGGATCACCGACTTCTCCAACACCCGCCGCCGGCACAGCGCCGCCGACGGGCTACCCCCGATCGTCTACGAGCAGCAGATCATGACCGTGCGAACAGCCACCAAGGCGAAGTCTCAGAAGACCATCGCCGCATAACCGAGTCTCCACGCTTTCAGGGATGGACAGGTCTGACGTTGGCGTGACTTTTCGTTCGGATGCGTCTTCTGTGACGACCGGTCCTCTGAGTCGTATCGCATCAGGCGCGTACACCTGCGAGGCCTGGAAGCCGCTATGAGATAGCCGGCGTCCTGTGTTTCAGGGGCGTGCATCGAATTGGACGCGGGCTTCGAAGACGCGGTCCATGTGCGTCTCCGCCCAGTCCTTGATCGCGATCATGACCGGGAACAGTTCATGGCCGAGCGGGGTGAGCGCGTAGTCGACGCGGACCGGTACCGAGGCGGTGACCGTGCGGGTGACCAGTCCGTCGCGCTCCAGCGTCCGCAGGGTCTGGGTGAGCATCTTCTGGCTGACGCCGGCGATGCGGTGGGCGAGCTCGCCGTGCCGCTGCGGGCCGCCGGCGAGCGCCGGGATCACCAGCGCGACCCACTTGTCGGTGAGCCTGCTCAGCAGCTCACGGGTCGGACAGCCTTCCAGGAACGCGTCGTAGTCGCGTTTGGCCTGTTCGCGGCGTTGTGCCGCGGTCGTCGTCGCCATTTTCCCTCCTGCGGTGCCCTAGGCACTTCACGGTACCTACTTTCTCACAGTTCCTTTGATTTGTACGGTCGTGTGATCACGAGGTCCCACGAAGGAGACGGCGATGCGCGCAGTCAGCTATTCACAGTTCGGAGGGCCGGAGGTCCTGCACGTGGCCGACGTGCCGGTGCCCGATCCCGGGCCGGGGCAGGTGCGGGTGCGGGTCGCCGCGTCCGTTGTGCACCCGGTCGACCTGATGGTCCGCTCCGGCCGGTTCCCGGCCCCGCTGCCGACCGGTTTGCCGTACACGCCCGGCTGGGACGTGGCCGGCACCGTCGACGCTGTCGGCCCGTCGGCCGAGGAGTTCGCGATCGGCGACGAGGTCATCGGCTTCTCGCCATGGCTGCAAACCACGGTCGGCGCCCACGCGGAGTACGTGGTGCTCGATGCCGCCTGGCTGACCTCCGCACCCACCGGCGTCCCCGCCACCGAGGCGGCGACTCTGCCGACCAACGGCCTCGCCGCCGCCCAGGCTCTCAACCTGCTGGCGCTCCCGGCGGGTTCGACCGTGCTCGTCACCGGCGCCGCCGGGCAGGTCGGCGGGTTCGTCCTGGCGCTGGCCCGGGCGAGCGGCCTGCACGCCACGGGACTCGCCGGAGCCGACGACCGTGAGTTCGTCGAGTCGCTGGGCGCGGCTTTCCTGCCGCGCTCCGGCGATCCGATGGGGACGTTCGACGCGGTCATCGACCTGGCGGTGATCGGCCCCTCGCTGCTGGACGTCATCCGCGACGGCGGCGGCTACGTGGCCGCGTCACCCCCGCTTCGCCCGGAACCGGTGCGGGGAATCCGGACGTTCGCGCTGGAGGTGCGACCCGAGGGACGCCGGTTGGGCGAACTGGTCAAACTCGTCACCAGCGGCGACATCCCGCTCCGGGTTGCTGGCGTGTACCCCTTCGCTGACGCGGCGGCCGCCCACGACCGGCTGGCCCAAGGCGGCGTGCGCGGCGGCGTGGTGATCGTCCCCTGACCCGCAGCGAAACCAGGCCGTCGCGATCATGCTCGCGGGCCGCCCGAGCACCTGAATTACGACACAGTCCAATACGACAGGGCACCAGCCTGGGGCTGCGCAGGCCCGTCCGGACGGAGGCCGGCGGTGTGGCCGGCCCCGTCTTCGTTCACGAGGACTCCTCCAGGTCGTCGTGGTAGCCGGGCCACGGTTTCGCGCCGTCTGCGCGGCGCATCGCCAGCGGCAACGGTCTCTCCTCCGGGTAGGGCGGACGGTCGTCGTCGCTGCTCACTGGGGTGCTCCCAGGTCGGGTGAGGTCTTGGCGTCCGCGAGGGTCTTGTGGACGACGCCGGCGTCGGTGGCGAGCTCGCGCGCGTCGTCGTAGGGCGGCACGTAGGCCTCATCCTTGCGCCGCACCCCGCGCTGCACGCTGCCCGGTTTGGTCGCCGGGCGGCGCTTGCCAGCCAGCGCCTCCAGCGCCTTGGCGTCCAGCCGGAAGAACTGCTCGAGTTCGGCCACCGACACCTCGGGCCGGAACCGGCGATAGCGGGCTACTTGCTCATCTGAGAGGAAATCCACAGGCATGAGCAGGCACGCTAGAGCGCTCAACCAGGGCAAACAGGGCAAACAGCCCTCGTCACCGAATCGTCTTCAAGATCGTCTCTCTAGCGCCAGAATCCGGTCCGATCCTCCCCGAAGGCCTCGCCTATCGTGAGCTCGCTTGCTGCCGGCCGTGTGGAGGCATCGGTCCCGACCTGCGGACCTGCCGGTGGCGACGCTCTCCGATCATGTGTCCGTTCCGGCGCCCGTCAAGCCCGGACGCGACGGCGCCCGTCAGACCTGGACGCCGACGACCTCCAGTAGCCGCAGCCGCTCGGCGGTCTCGCTACCCTCCGCCACGGTGAAGGCCATGATCCGCAGATCGGTGCCGAGCGCCGCGAGGATGTCGCAGTCGAGGGTGAGTTCGCCGACGCTCGCATGCCGGACCGTCTTGGTCAGGGGCTCGTGCACACCTACCACGCCAGAGCCCCACAGCGCCGCGAAGTCACCGCTCCGGGCACGGAGCTCATCGATCAGTGCGGCCAGTCCGGCATCCTTCGGATAGCGAGCCGACGCCGCTCTCAGGTCGGACACGAAAGCCGCCCGGTGACCCGTCTTCCGGCTCACCGCCTGGGGGTATCCGGCGGGCGGTTCCACGAAGGACCACCACACCGCATTCCTCCCGAAGCCGCGTGACGCGGGCGGGTTGCCGAACAGCGCGGCCCACAACCGGTTCCACGTGATGAGGTTCCATGCGGCGTCGTACACGCTCAGCGGTGTGCCGGTCAGCCGATCCAGCAGGCGCTGGACGCCTGCCGGCACATGGTCGGAAATCTGCCCGGGGCCCGGCACCGCCTGACCGGCGAGCACGAAGAGGTGCTCACGCTCCGCCGTCGTCAGCCGCAACGCCCGGGCCAGCGCGGACAGTACTTGGGGGGACGGATTCGTCGACCTGCTCTGTTCGAGCCGCACGATGTAGTCGACGGACAAGCCGGTGAGCAGGGCGAGCTCCTCACGCCGTAGGCCTGGCGCGCGCCGGCGTCCGTCGTCCGGCAGGCCGGCCTCGGCCGGTTTCGTGCGATCCCGCCAGGCGTGCAAGGCCCTGCCAAGATCCGTGGATCCGGTCATCTCCCCAGTATGGGCAATCGGCCGCGTCCCGTCGTGGTACTCCGGGTCCACTGGCTGCGGCGGGTACTGGTTGATGCCCGCGGGTCCGCGGAAGGTGGATGTACCGGCCGACGGGCGGTGGCCAGCGGGGACCCACTCGCCGGTGGGGACCGAAGGAGCACGTTCATGAAGTATCGCGACCTCGGGCGGACCGGGATCAAGGTCAGCCCCTACGCACTCGGCACGTTGATGTTCGCCAGCCAGATGGGCAACGACCCGGACGAGTCGGTCCGGATCATCCACAAGGCGCTAGACGCCGGGATCAACCTCATCGACACCGCCGACCGCTACGCCGACTCCGAGGACATCGTCGGAAAGGCCCTCAAGGGCCGCCGCGACGAGGTGGTCCTGGCCACCAAGGTCGGCATGCCCATGGGCGAGGGCGTCAACCAGCAGGGTGCCTCCCGCCGCTGGATCACCACCGCTGTCGAGAACTCCCTGCGCCGGCTCGGCACCGACTACATCGACATCTATCAGCTCCAGCGGCCCGACCCGGACACCGACCTGGAGGAGACCCTTTCGGTTCTGACCGACCTCGTCAGGACCGGCAAGGTGCGCGTGATCGGTTCCTCGACGACGCCCGCCTCGATGATCGTCCAGGCCCGGTGGGCCGCCGAACGCGCCGGGCTGCAGCGGTTCCGCACCGAGCAGCCGCCGTACTCGATCCTGAACCGCGGCATCGAACGGGAGGTCCTGCCGCTGGCGCAGGAGTACGGCATGGGCGTCATGGTGTGGGGTCCATTCGGCCAGGGCCTGCTGACCGGCCGGGTGCGCAAGGGCGGTGAGAACGACCTCAAACGCGTCCGGTTCTCCCGCCACCTCACCGACGAGCGCCGCATCGACGTCGTCGAACAACTCATCCCGCTCGCCGAGGAGGCCGGCCTGCCCATGACCCACCTGGCCATGGCGTTCGCCATCGCCCACCCGGGCGTCACCGCCGCGCTCCTCGGCCCGCGCACCATGGAACACCTCGACGACCTTCTGGCCGGAGCCGACGCCGAGCTGTCCGACGACATCCTCGACCGGATCGACAAGATCGTCCCGCCGGGCACCGAGGTCAGCGCGCTCGACCAGGAGTACAAGCCCCCGGCATTGCTCGACCCCGCTCTCCGTCGTCGCCCCGCCGGGCTCCGGTCGCCGGCCTGAGCCCGGAGGCCGATACCGGAGTAGCTGTCCCGCTCGTTGAGAGGAACACGCTGAGCCCGGCCAGCTGCACGCGGCTCGACTGACACAGAATTTCCATCGTCGGGTCGGGTTCTTCGACCGGCAGCCAGCAGATCAGGGCGTCGAGGTCGCCGCGGCGCAGCCCGGCGAACGGGTCGACGAAGGAGGCGTGCCGGATC